>JAISXK010000132.1 GCA_031270585.1 Clostridiales bacterium
GGGCGTATTTGCGGGCGAACCCGCCCAGCGCCGCCAGCAGTTCATCCGTGCAGGACGGCGTGAAACGCGGGGTAAGGAGGGGGGAAATGTGCGCGTACCGCCCCGCGCACTCTTCAATAAAGCGTTCGGTTTCCGCTATGGATTCGCGGGTATTCTCGCAATAACCGGCGGGGCTGTTGCGATCCATATTCACCTTGCCCACGTAGCCTGTGACGCCCGCGCGCTGCAGTTCTTCCATCAAAATACGCGTGCCAGCCCGGTGGATGGATGAAAACAACACCGCCCGCGTGGTGCCTACGCGCACAAGTTCACCCGCAAGGCGGCGGTAAACGGCGCGCGCGAAAGCTTCGTCGCCAAACCGCGCCTCCGTTGGGAACGTATAGGCGTCAAGCCATTCCAGCAGTTGCATATTCATGCCCAAGCCCAGCATGGCATATTGCGGCGCGTGCAGATGCATATCACAAAACGAAGGTATGATCAGCCTGTCGCCGTGGTCGGTAAGGGGGATGGCGGCGTATTCCGGCGGCAGGGTTTCATAGACGCCGGCGATAACGCCGTCCTCGCATACTATATAGCCGTTTTCGATGCAGCGCAGCGCGCCAAAGACAGGCGCGTGCACGATATGGCCCTTGATGATGGTGGTCATAAGCTTCCCCTATACATCCTGACGGATGCCGCGCGGAACAAATCTGCCGCAGCCCTCCCGCGTGAGTTTGCCCGCCTGTACGGCCCACACGCCGCCCAGCAGCACATCGCGCGCGCGGCCGGCGGTTTCAAAACCTTCAAAGGGCGTATTATCACAGTTATGGCGCAAATTCCTATAGGAAATCGTATTACGGTAAACCGGCTCCCAAACGACGATATCCGCGTCGGAACCGGGCAAAATGGCGCCTTTTTGGGGATACATGCCGAATATGCGCGCGGCGTTTTCACTCAGGTGCGCCGCCATGGCGCAGGGCGGCAGCGCCCCGGTTTTTACGCCATATGTGTAGTAGAGCGCGGGACGCGTTTCCACCCCGGCGGCGCCGTTGGGGATCAGCGTGAAGTCGCGCAAGCCCAGGCGCTTTTGTTCCATGGTGAAGGAGCAATGGTCGGTGCCCACGGTCTGTATGTCGCCATCCACAAGCCCTTGCCAGAGCTTTTGGGTATCATCTTTGGTGCGAAGCGGCGGACTCATCACGTATTTCGCGCCGTCGGGGTCGTCATAACAGGCGTCAACCAGCAACAGGTATTGCGGGCAGGTTTCAAGCAGCACGGTTTGGCCGCGCAGACGCGCGCGGCGCGCCTCCGCAAGTCCCTCGCCGGTGGAAAGATGCACGATATATGCCGCAGCGCCCGCAAGCTCGCAGACGCGCAGACAGCGCGACACGGCCTCGGCCTCTACGATGGGCGGGCGCGAGCGCGGGTGCGCGGCGGGGCCAGGGTTTCCCAGCACCTTTTGCTCTTGCGTAAGGGCTTGCAGCAGCGCGTAGTTTTCGCAGTGCACGCCTATCAGGGCGCTTAACTGCGCGGCGCGCTTTTGCGCGCGGTATAACGCGCCGTCATCCACAAAGAGGTGGGGATACACCATATACATTTTAAAGGATGTCACCCCCGCGCCCATCATGGCGGGCATTTCGTTATAGAGCGCCTCGCTCCATTCCGACATGGCCATATGAAAGCCGTAGTTGCAACTGCTGCCGCGCGCCTTTTCGTGCCAAGCCGCCAGCGCCTCGCCCATGGTACGCCCCCTGTTTTGGGTGGCGAAATCCAGTATGGTGGTGGTGCCGCCCACCAGCGCCGCGCGCGTGCCGGTGATGAAGTTGTCTGCGGTGACGGTGTTGCCAAAATCAAGATCAAAATGCGTGTGCGTATCGATAAAGCCGGGGAAAACCAGGCAGCCTGCGGCGTCTATCACCGTGGCGTCCGCAGCCTCGATATGGGGGGCAACGGACGCGATGTGCGCGTCTTCAACCAGAACATCAAGCCGCCGCTGCCGCGCGGCGCAAACCACGTCTCCGTTTTTGATCAGGGTTCGCATGGGGTATCCTCCAACGTCATAAGTTTATATTTTATGCCGGGTTTTTACGGTTTAAAAAAACAAACAGGCGCCCATGCAGACTTAACAAAAGCCTGACACGAACCCCCATAGCGGGGCGCCGGCCGCCCCGTAGAAACATTTGCGCCCGGGCGCAAATGTTTCTACGCCCTGTATGCAAATTTATATGGTTTACAAGCATACGCAGTATATCATACATGATATTTTTATGCAATGCGCGCTGTTTATGAAAGTTCTTAATGTGAGGCCCCCAATGGCTTTTGGCGTTGCTTTATTACCTCATCATGCTATACTACTAAGAAAAGCGGGTAAAAGCGCGTTTGTTCCATGATACCATATAGGGATTTATAAAGTATTCATAAACGAGGAGAAACCGGAAATGCAATTTTCAGCACTGTCGCCGCAGGAACTGCGTCAGCTTTATGAACAAGCGAAAAAAACCCACGAGGCCGATAAAGCGCTTGGCCTGAAGCTCGATATGTCGCGCGGAAAGCCGGGCAGCGAGCAGCTTTCGCTGTCTATGGAGCTTTTGACCATTCCGCAAACGGCCGCAGATTGCAGGGAGAACGGCGTTGATCTGCGCAACTATGGCGGTATGGACGGCATTGCAAGCTGCAAAACGCTTTTTGCGGAGCTGCTGGGCGTGCCGGCCGATCAAGTGTTTGTGGGCGGCAACGCCAGCCTTTCCCTGATGTATGACACCATCGCGAAAGCGTACACCCACGGTCTTCTAAACAGCGACAAGCCTTGGAGCAAGCTGGATGAAGTCAGGTTCCTTTGCCCGGCGCCGGGCTATGACAGGCATTTTGGCATTTCCGAAAGCTTCGGCATGACGCTTATACCCATCCCCATGACGGCGGAGGGCCCCGACATGGACGCTGTGGAGACCGCGATCAAAGACCCCGCCGTAAAGGGTATGTGGTGCGTGCCCAAGTACAGCAACCCCGAGGGCGTTGTGTATTCCGAGGCGGTGGTCAACCGCATCGCCGCCATGCGCCCCGCCGCCAAAGACTTTTTGCTGATGTGGGATAACGCCTACTGCGTGCACGAGTTTGACGGGCCGTTCGTGCCCTTCCCGGATATACTCTCGCTGTGCGAGAGACACGGCAACGCGGATATGCCGTTTGAATACGCGTCCACATCCAAGATCACCTTCCCGGGCGCGGGGGTTGCGGTATTTGCCTGTAGCAAGGCGAATATGGCTTATATGAAAAAGCTCATCAACTTCCAGACCATCAGCTATGATAAAATCAACCAGTTGCGCCATGCGCGTTTCCTGAAAAACAAGGAGAACACGCTCACCCTCATGCAAAAGCACGCGGCCATACTCAAGCCCCGCTTTGAAGCCGTGTTGCAGGCGCTGGATGAAAGGGTCGCGCCGCTTGGCATCGCCAGTTGGAACAGGCCCAGGGGCGGCTACTTTGTGAGCCTTGACACCATGCCCTTCTGCGCCAGGCGCACATGGGAACTGTGCCGCGACGCGGGCGTTGTGATGACGGGCGCCGGCGCCACCTTCCCCTACGGGAAGGATCCGGAGGATAAGAATTTGCGCATCGCGCCCACGCTGCCGCCGGTAAACGAACTAAACCAGGCGGTCGCCGTGTTCATCAACAGCCTGAAGCTGGCCACGCTGGAAAAGTTGCTGGGCAAATAAAAATTTTAAAAAGGCGGACGATCATACGGGCCGGGGTTGTATCATGCCACGCATGCCCCCAGCGTTTCGCCTATGGGCGCGTGTATGCAAAGGGCGGCCTGTTCGTCCACGGCCGTGTCGGATTTGTTGATGACGACAAGGTTGTCGCCGGAAAAATAACGCAGCAGCCCGGCGGCGGGGTACACCACCAGCGAAGTGCCGCCCACGATCAGAAGATCCGCCGCGCTGATGTGGGAAACGGCGGCCTCTATCACGGCGTCGTCAAGCTGCTCGCCATACATGACGATATCGGGCCGTATCATGCCGCCGCAAACGCAACGCGGTACGCCTGCCGCACCGGCCGCGCCGAGCGCGTCCAGCACATACCGCAGCGTATAGCGCCTGCCACAGGCCATGCAGTAGTTGCGCAGCATGGATCCATGCAGTTCCAGCACGGTTTTGCTGCCCGCGAGCTGGTGCAGCCCATCGATATTTTGGGTGATTACGGCGGTGAGCTTGCCCTGCTGTTCCAGCTTGGATAGCGCCAGGTGCGCGGCGTTGGGGTTGGCGTTGGGCGAAGCGAGCAGCTCCTTATAATACGTATAAAACGTATGCGGTTCGCGTCTGAAAAAGCCTATGCTCAGCAGTTCTTCGGGCGAGCGGCCATAGCGCGAGAGCGCTTTAAACACCCCGTCCTCACTGCGAAAATCGGGTATGCCGCTTTCCGTACTCACGCCTGCGCCGCCAAAGAACACAACGCGGCGGGCGTTGGTGATGAGCGCTTTTAACGTATCGATTTGCGGGGCGCTTGCTTTTCGCATACCGTCACATCCCGTATATCACGCGCGAGTCGATTTCGCTTAAATCCCTGCATCCCGTTAAAACCATGGCCTGCGTGAGTTGTGTGGCGTATTCCTCCATAACCAGCCGCACGCCTTCGCCGCCGCCGCCGTATACGCCCCAGCACAGGGGTCTGCCCACCAGCACCGCTTGCGCGCCAAGGGCGATGTATTTTAATACATCCACGCCGGAGCGTACCGCGCCATCCGCCAGAATATGCATGGTGTCGCCCACCGCGCGCCTGATGCCCGGCAGCACCTCGGCGACGCCGGGCGTATGATCGAGTACGCGCCCGCCATGGTTGCTCACCACGATGTGGCTTACGCCGGCGTCCCCGCAGCGCAGTGCGTCGTCCGGCGTCATGACGCCCTTCACGATAAAGGGTTTATCGGGGGCAAAGGCGCGCAGCTTGCTAAGTTCCGCAATGGTTTTGGGACTCATGGGGTAGCCCAGTTTTTTTAGCAGCAGTATGCCTGCGCCGTCAAGATCCACACCGAAGGCGACGGCTCCCGCGCGCCCGGCCCTTTCAAAACGCTTGTATATTTCATCGAGGTTCTTGTGGGGCTTTATGATGATAACGCCCTTCTTTACCGCCTGCATGGCGCGCATGCCGTTTTCATATGCTTCGGGCAGGGATGGGTCGCCTATCCAGCCGAGGGTGCCGGCGTTTGCGGCGCCAAACATGAGCGATTCTTCAAAGGCGTAATCGTCATAGGGGCCGCAATTGATGTTGCATGCCGCCATGGGCGCCCCCATGATAGGGAAATTCAGCTTCTCTCCAAAGAGTGTGAGGGATGTATCGGGCGCGGTGGCGTCATGCACCACGCGCATGTTGACGCGGGTTTGCCGCAGCGCGGCATAGTTGGCGATAAATGCAGAGCCCGTGCCGATGCCGCCCATGCCGGGCATCTGCCCGCAGCAGGACTTACCGTCGCAAATGGGGCAAACGCGGCAAAAGCCCTTCATGCCCTCTCTCGCTTTGTCGCGCAGTGTTTTCATATCCATACTGTCAGCCGCCTTTCTTCATTCAGCATAGTTTCAGCAATCGTTTCAGTATATTTGTTGTACGGCGCGTTATACGTTCTGCGGGGACGCGATATCGCGCGCCACCGCAATGCCGGTAACGCTTGCCTGCATCAGTCCGCGGGTAATGCCGGCGCCATCGCCAATGGCGTAAAGCCCCGCGATTTGCGTGCGGAAGCGGTTGTCCACATAGAGCTTGGAAGAATAGAATTTTACCTCTACGCCATAGAGCAAGGTGTTTTTGGAATACAGTCCCGGCGCGATCTTATCAAACGCGCGCAGCGACTCTATAATGCTGGTTAAATGCCGGTGCGGCAGCACAAAGGAAAGATCGCCCGGCACGGCGGTTGTAAGCGTGGGTATGGTGGTGGATTTGCGCAGTCTCGACGGATCGGTGCGCCGCCCCTGCACAAGGTCGCCCAGACGCTGCACCATAATGCCGCCGCCCGTAAGCATATTGCCCAATTGGGCGATGTAGTTGCCGTATTTGATGGGCTGGTCGAACGGCTCGGTAAAGCGCGTGGATACAAGCATGGCAAAATTGGTGTTTTCGGTGCGCCGCTCCCGCGCGTGATAGCTGTGGCCGTTCACCACCGCGATGCCGCCCTCGTAATGCTCTTCACTCACGATGCCGCCGGGATTCATACAAAACGTGCGCACGCGGTTTTCAAACGTGTCGGAATAATACACAAGCTTGGCTTCGTACAGGTGTTGCGTCAAATGATCCATAATGGAGTTGGGAGCCTCTACGCGCACGCCGATATCCACCTCGTTGTTGCGGGTATCCAGCCCCAGGCGCCTGGCCTCTTCAGCGAGCCACTCCGCCCCGCCGCGTCCGGGGGCT
This sequence comes from Clostridiales bacterium, assembly GCA_031270585.1. Classification (GTDB taxonomy): domain Bacteria; phylum Bacillota; class Clostridia; order Christensenellales; family CAG-138; genus JAISXK01. The sequence continues at coordinate 6,379 of JAISXK010000132.1, forward strand.
ATCACGACGCAAGGCGCCATAACGACGAATTCGCCGGAAGCGTTTTGCGCCTTTACGCCGGTAACCGCGCCGTTTTCCTCGATGATTTCGGTGGCGGCGGTTTCATCCATAAACGTGAAGTTGGGGTGTGCCACAAGCGTGTCATACATATGCTGCAGAACAGAGGCGGAATATTCCGTGCCCATATGCCGCACGGGGCAGCGTACCAGGCAGATGTTGTGGCGGCTGGCCTCATAGGCTATTTCGCTTACCCTGGCGTCGTTGCGCCCATGCACGGTGTTGGGCGCGCCAAAGCGCGTATACACGCCATCGGCGTAATTGATGAGCGATTGCGCCATGTCTGCGGGCATATAATCGGTTATATTGCCGCCCACCTCGTAGGATAGGGAAAGCTTGCCGTCGGAAAACGCGCCGGCGCCCGCCCAACCGCTTATAATGGCGCAGGGTTTGCAGTGCAGGCACTTGCCGCTGGCGCGCGCGGGGCAATTGCGCTTGCTCAGGCTTTTGCCCAGATCCATCAGCAACACGCGCTTTGCGGGCGCTTCTTTCATAAGCTCAAGCGCTGTAAATATGCCCGCCGGTCCCGCGCCAATGATGGCCACATCATACATATGCATCGTATCAGGAGCATCCTTTCAGTTTTCGCAAAGCGAGATTGTTTTCACGCCGGTTACAGCAAAAATCATACATGATCCGGGTAGAGCTGTCAATGCGGGTGAAAACCGGCGCGGGTGAGGGCCGCATTTTTATGTAGGATTTCAAATTGTCTTGTGCTATAATGGTTGTTGTTGAGAAAACGCCATATGAAAGAAAAATAAGTTGCGGATGTTACCGCAATACTTTGCCAATGAGGAATACATGAAAAAGCGATCACTCATGGCGGTATGCTTCGGCATGTTCGCCGCCATGGCACTGCAATATGGTTGCGGGGCGCAGCCTGACGGCGTAGCGCCGCCGGTAGCGCCGCCAACCGCAACGCCCGGCGCCACCCTTGAACCGGCGCCCGCCGGCGATCTGCCCGAAGAGTACATTATCATTTACGTGCGGGATATCCCCTACAAAATCGTACCTTTGGACGACCCACAGATTGTAACGATCGACCAGGGCAACGGCATGATAAACGAAATCGCCGTGGGAGCGCGCGATGTGCATATGGCGCATGCCACCTGCGCAAATCAGGATTGCGTGGAACAGGGCGAAGTCACCACAACAAACATCGATGCGCGCGTATTGGGCGGATGGATTGTGTGTTTGCCCAACGGGGTTTCCGTACAGATGGTCGTGAAGGAATAACCATATGAGGATGAAAACCCGCACGATCACGCTTTTCGCCTTGCTCACGGCTGCGGCTTTGGTTTTGGGCTGGATAGACCGCATGATTCCCCTGCCGCCCGTGCCGGGCATCCGCCTGGGTCTTGCCAATATCACGCTCTTATACGCGCTGTATATGGCGGATAGAAAAAGCGCGGCGCTGTTGATGCTCCTGAAGGTGTTGCTTTCGGCCTTGCTGTTTGGCTCTCCTTTATGGACGATGCTTGTAAGCCTCGCCGGCGGCGTCATGAGCCTTGGCGCCATGGCGCTTACAAAAAGCATCCCCCGCGCGAACATCATACTGGTCAGTACAATGGGCGCGCTGTTTCATGTCGTGGGGCAAATCGCGGTTATACTGCTGGCGCGGATGGCGCCGATGGCTTTCGTATGGGGGTATCTGCCGCTGTTGGGGCTCTTGTCCATAGGCACGGGCGTATTGACCGGCATTGTGGCAAAATACGCTTTAAAGGCCCTGAAATATTATCAGGATGCTGACAGGAAGCCCGCCAAGTAACCAAAGAACGAGGGAAACCGAAATTGAGATTGTACCGTTTCACACTTATCCTATTCTGTACCCTTCTTTTCGTAGCGGGCTGCGCGCCCGGCAATCCCCCCTCGCGGCCGGATGATAATAAATTAACAACGCCTGCGGAGCAAATAGACCCCCTCCGGCAGTATTCCGCCGTCAACTTTTACCTGGATACCGTGGTCACCCTATCCGCGTACGGCATATCATCCGCAGAACTCAACGATATATTAAATACATGCGCCGCGTATGAGGCGCTGCTTTCCAAAACCATCCCCGGCAGCGACGTATACAAAATCAACCACGCCAACGGCCGCCCGGTTCAGGTAAGCGCGCATACCATCAATATTTTAACGGCGGCGCGGAACGTGTCGGAAAAATCCGGCGGCGCGTTTGACATCACCATAGGCCCCGCCGTAAACCTTTGGGATTTTGCCGCAGCTTCTATCCCCGGTGAGGCCGCCCTTGCGGCGGCGGCTAAGCTTATAGATTACACAAAAGTAGAAATAAACGGCAAAACGGCGCGCGTTCCCGCCGGTATGGAAATCGACCTTGGCGGCATAGCCAAGGGTTATATCGCGGATGAAATCGCGCGCCTTTTAATGGAGCGCGGCGTTACGCACGGCTTGTTAAACTTTGGCGGCAACGTGATCGTCATCGGCGATAAGCCCGGCGGCACACCGTGGAACGTTGGTCTGAAGGATCCCGACGACTTAAACAACTCCTTCGCGGTGCTGCCCGTCGCCGGTTGCTCCGTCGTCACGAGCGGCATATACGAGCGCGGCTTCGATATGGACGGCGTGCGCTACCATCACATTTTAGACGCCGCTACCGGCCGGCCCATACAAAACGGTCTTGCCTCGGTTACCATAATCGGTAAGAGCAGCATGCTTTGCGACGCGCTTTCCACCGCCTGCTTCGCGCTTGGCGTGGAGGATGGAATGACTTTGCTCGCGGTTTACGACGGCTATGAAGCCGTATTTATGGATAAAGACCGCAAGATAACCGCCACAAAAAATATCGCCGGCGACCTTATCGCCGTGCAATAAACGCAAAATATGAAGGAGGCACCAACCATGAAAAAGCAGTTGCCAGCTTGGGCCGCGTTATGTATCATCGCATTGATAGCGGGCCTTTTGCTTGGCATAACCAACGAGGCGACCGCAGAAAAAATAGCCGGGCAAACCGCGCTCAAGGCGGATGAGGCCAGGCAATCCGTGTTGCCCGGGGCAACCTTGTTTGAACCGCTTCAGCTTGAGGAGGGCGCAAACGTAAAAGAATGCTATGCGGGCATGAATGGCGAAACGCTTGTGGGCTACACGGCGCTCACTACGGTAACGGGTTATGGCGGCGAGATAGACGTCGTCACCGGCCTGAATACGGACGGCGTCATTACGGGCATAAACGTGGGCGGGGCCGGCTTCGCGGAAACCCCCGGCCTTGGCGCAAAAACCAGGGACGCGGCGTTCACCGGCAGATTTCTTAACATCGCCCCGGCCGATATGGGCGCCATAGATAACGTAACGGGCGCCACCATCAGTTCGGGCGCCGTTAAATCCGGCGTTTCACGCGGCGCCGACTATATACTTGGCCTGATTAGCCCAAAAGAAGAGACTGACGGCGAAGATGGCGACGCAAACCTCATCGAACAGCCCCCCGCAGACGGCATTGACGCCTGGTGGAAGTCCGACCAGGGCCGGGTGGTACAGGTCAGCACGCTGGGCTTTGGCGGAACCATCACCGTAACGGTGGCCATAGATAACGACGGCGTCATAACAAATCTTGAAATCAGCGCCCCCAACGAAACGCCGGGCCTGGGCGCTCTCGTTACGGAGTCACGCTTTATAGATACGTTTATAGGCGTGAGCGACGCGTCTGCGGTAGATACGATAGCGGGCGCTACCATCAGCTCAGGGGCCGTGAAGGACGCCGTACATACGGCTTTGGAGTTTCAGGGATAAGCAATTGAAGGAGGTATAAGCCAGTGAGTAGTTTTCGGGGCGGCATACACCCCATGAAAAGGCAACACGGAGGCAAGCGCCCCACAAGGGATTTGCCCATACGTGAATTCATTTCCGACAGCGTTTGCATCCCGCTGGGCGCGCGTCAGGGACCGCCGAGCGTCCCCTGTGTGAAAAAGGGGGACGCCGTCAAGGTGGGCCAGCCCATCGCTCTGCCCGGCCCCGGCCCGCTGGGCCTGCCCGTGCACGCCAGCATCAGCGGCAAGGTGACGGATGTAGTAAGGATGGCATACACGGGCGACACCCCCGTGATGTGCGTTTTAATAGAAAATGATTTTCATAACACCTGGATAGACGGCATATACGGTCAGCGCGAGTTTAGCGCCATCACACCGGAGAGTATCATACCCGCCATACGCGACGCCGGCATTTGCGGCATGGGCGGCGCAAGCTTCCCCACGCATGTCAAGCTTTCCATCCCCGAGGGCGCGCGCTGCGATATCATCATCATAAACGGAACGGAATGCGAAACCTTCTTAACGGCCGACGACAGGCTCATGCGTGAAACGCCCATGCGCATTGTAAACGGCCTGCGTCTGGTCATGCGCGCGCTCAGCGTTTCGCGCGGAGTGATCGCCATTGAAGACAACAAGCCCGAGGCCCTCAAAAGCATACTGGCGGCAAGCGCCAATCTGCCGGGCATAGAGGTAAAGAAGCTACGCACAAGCTACCCGCAGGGCGGTGAGAAACAGCTCATCCTCACGGTAACGGGGCGCGAGGTGCCATCGGGCAAGCTGCCCGTCGCCGTAAACGCCGTCGTGCTCAACGTGGCCACTTCCGCCGCCATTGCCGACGCCGTGCTGCAGGGCAAGCCCCTTATTGAAAGGGTGACGACGATTGCCGGCTGCGTAAAGACCCCGGCCAACCTGCTGCTGCGCAACGGCACCATCATAGGCGACGCCATAGGCGAGTGCGGGGGTTACGCCAAAACGCCCGGTAAAATTGCTCTGGGCGGCGGCATGACGGGCATTTGCGCGCCCAACGACCAGGTACCTATGACGATATCCACCTCCGGTATTGTGGTTTATGACGAGGAAGAGGCCCAATCGCTTGACGAACAACCCTGCATACGCTGCGGCAAATGCGTCGGCGCCTGCCCCAGCGGCCTGCGGCCCTATATACTCAAGCATTATTGCGACGAGGGGGATTTGATCGGGGCGCAGTCGGAGCATGTGCTGGATTGCATCGTTTGCGGCAGTTGCTCGTATGAATGCCCCGCACAGCGGTGGCTGACGGCATCCTTCAAAAATATGAAAGATAAATTGGCGCTGGCCGCAAAAGGAGGTAATGGCAAATGAGTTTAAGAATCTCTACGGCGCCGCACATACGCAAAGGCGTTACCACACAAAAGGTTATGCTGCACGTTTTAATCGCGCTTGTTCCCTGCGTGATCGCGGGCATATACCGCTTTGGCTTTGGCGCCGCGTTGTTGCTGGCAATATCCATGTGCACAGCGATGCTTGCAGAGCTTATCTTCCAAAAGCTCGCAAAAAAACCCGTTACCACAAACGACCTTTCCGCCCTGCTGACCGGCCTGATAGTGGGGCTCAATTTGCCGCCGCAGGCGCCCTGGTGGCTGGCGGTGGTGGGAAGCGCCTTCGCTATCATACTTGTTAAGCAACTCTTTGGCGGCATTGGCGATAACTTTATGAATCCCGCCATGGCCGCGCGCGCGGTGCTGCTGGCCTCCTGGCCGGTGCATATGACGAAATTCATCGCGCCCATAAACGGCAATTTCGGCGCCGACGTTATATCCGGCGCCACGCAGCTTACGGCAATCAACAGCGTCAATAGCCCGCTCACACTCTCGGGCGCCGATCTTTTTAATCACTTCACCGGCAATATCCCCGGCGCCATCGGCGAAGTGAGCAAGGCCATGATCGTACTGGGGCTCGTTTACCTGCTGCTCACCCGTGTGATCACCTGGCATATCCCGGTGACCATGGTGGCGTCCGCCGCGCTGATGAGCCTGATACTCGGCGGCGACCCGCTTTCCAACATCGTAAGCGGCGGCCTTTTGTTTGGCGCGGTGTATATGGCCACGGATTATACCACGTCCCCCATGACAAAAAAGGGCCAGGTGATATTCGGTGCAGGCTGCGGCATATTCGTCTGCATCATACGCAAATACGGCGCATACCCGGAGGGCGTCACGTATGCCATACTCTTTATGAACTGCCTCACGCCGCTGCTCGATAAATTCATACGCCCCAGGGTGTACGGCGCCGAAAAAAAGCAAAAGGAGGCGAAGGCCGATGCGTAAGAGCAAAGAACTTGGCAGCGTTTTTTTGAACGGCATCATCACGGAAAACCCCACATTCCGGCTTGTATTGGGCACATGCCCCACGATGGCCATTACCACGCAGGCCATGAACGGCATTGGCATGGGGGCCGCCGCCACATTTGTGCTCGTGTGCTCCAACATCGTCATATCCTTGCTGCGCAACTTCATACCCGATAAAGTGCGCATACCCGCGTTTGTCGTGGTTATCTGCACGTTTGTTACCATGGTGCAGATGTTTATGCAGGCGTTCGTGCCAGCGCTGTACGATGCGCTGGGCGTATTTATACCGCTGATCGTGGTCAATTGCATCATATTGGCCCGCGCGGAGGCGTTCGCAAGCAAAAACGGCGTGCTGCGTTCCGCCATGGATGGCCTTGGCATGGGCATAGGTTTTACGCTGGCCATCACCATCATAGGTACGATACGCGAGCTTTTGGGCAATGGCACGGTGTTCGGCGCGAATATCCTGGGCACGGCCTACGAGCCCATGCTTTTGATGATATTGCCCACAGGCGGGTTTTTAACATATGGTATTTTGCTTGGCGTGATGAATTACCTGACCTCCCGCCATGACAAAAAGAAGCTTCGGAAAGGAGGCGCGCAATTATGATGAGCGAGGCTACGGGCATCGTCAAAATACTGTTATTCATGGTAAGCTGCGTGTTCACCAGCAACTATATCTTCTCGCAGTTTTTGGGCATCTGCCCCTTCCTGGGTGTCTCCAACAAGGTTGAAACCGCCGTGGGCATGGGCCTTGCCGTTACGTTTGTGATGGGCCTTGCCAGCCTTTTCACCTGGGTAATCTACCGGTTTGTGCTTCTAACCCTGGGGTTGGAGTACCTGCGCACCATCAGTTTTATATTGGTAATAGCCGCGCTGGTACAGTTTGTAGAAATGTTCCTCAAAAAAAGCAGCCCCAGCCTATATAAGGCGCTGGGCATCTACCTGCCGCTGATTACCACCAACTGCGCGGTGCTCGCCGTTACGCTGATGAATATAGACGGTGCGTATAACCTGCTTTACAGCGTGCTCAACGGCGTGTTTTCCGCAATCGGCTTCCTGGTGGCCATTGTCTTGATGGCAGGCGTGCGCGAGCGGCTGGAGACGGCCAATATACTAAAGCCGTTGCGCGGGTTTTCCATCAACCTGGTTATCGCGGGGCTGATGTCCATCGCGTTCATGGGCTTCTCGGGCCTTGTGAAATAAGGGGGTGCGTTTATGAATTGGATAGCAATATTGCTCGCCCTGGGCGTTATGGCCCTGCTGGGCCTGGTTTTTGGCATTGTATTAAGCTTTGCCGCGAAAAAGTTCCAAGTGGATGTGGATGAGCGCGTAGCCAATGTGCGCGCCGCCCTGCCCGGCGCCAACTGTGGCGCGTGCGGGTATGTGGGCTGCGACGCGTTTGCCGAAGCCGTCGTCGCCGGCAAGACCCCGCCAAACGGCTGCAGGGCCGGGGGCGCCGGCGCCGCCGCCGCCATAGGCGAGGCGCTGGGGATAGAGGTTACTCCCGCCGCGCCGATGGTTGCCTGCGTGATCTGCCAGGGCACGGCCGGTGTCGCTAAAGACCGCTACAAATATGATGGCTACCGCAGTTGCAGGGTGGCCGCAAGCTTATCCGGCGGCCCTAAAGAGTGCCGCTTTGCCTGTATCGGCCTGGGCGATTGCGCGTATAACTGCAAGTTTGGCGCCATCACCATGCGCGACGGCATCGCCTATATCGATAAAAACATCTGCGCGGGCTGCGGCACGTGCGCGGGCATTTGCCCCCGCCGCGTGATAGAATTAAAGCCCCTTAACGCGCAGGTGCTCGTGCGCTGCCGCAATTCCGACGTGGCGCGCGAGGCGCGCAGCGTTTGCACAAGGGCCTGCATCGGTTGCGGCCGCTGTGTGAAGGAATGCGCATACGACGCCATACATGTGGAGGATGGCTTCGCGCGGATCGATAGCGCAAAATGCGCCAGGTGCGGCAAGTGCGTAACGGTTTGCCCCTGCAAATGCATTACGCTAGCCGGCGCCGCGCAGGATCTTTTGGAAAGCGCGCGCAACAACGCCGCAGTATAACATATAAAACCTCTTCGCCCATTCATGGGGCCGATAGCGTTGCGCGCATACGAAGCTTGCGCGTTCAAGCGCGTTTGGCGCTATCGGCCCCGCCCCTTTTGTTTTATCAGTACATTCATATCATAAATACCCCGCGTAAGTCTTTCAATTCCCATCGGATTATGGTATGCTTGTTTCATCACATTATCGTTAATATAACATATCGAAAGCGAGTTGTTTTCATATGCCTTATGTCGGTTTGGATGTTGGCACCTCGGGCTGCAAGGCCTCCGTTGTGGATCATGCGGGCACTATACTGCGTTACGCGCACCGCGAATACGCGCCGGTTTCCCCAAAGCCCGGCTATATGGAGATGGACGCGCGCATCGTATGGCAAAGCGCGCTGGCGGTTTTGCGCGATGTGGCGGCGGATGATATCACGGCGCTCTCCATCGCCTCCTTCGGCGAAGCCGTTGTGTTGCTGGATGAAAGCGACAATGTGCTTTCCAATTCCATCTACTATTCGGATATCCGCGGCAGCGAAGAGGTGCGCGATATCCTAAGCGCTATGGATCCCGCGCAAGCGCAGGCCATCACCGGCACGGCAGCCAACCCCATGTATTCCGCCAACAAGCTTTTATGGATTAAAAAGCATGACGCCGCGCTCTTTAAACAAGCAAGGCGCTTCATGCTCTTTGGCGATTATATCGGCTTTATGCTCACCGGCGAGCGGGTGATCGATTACAGCCTGGCCTCGCGCACCATGCTCTTTGATATAAGGGATTTTTGCTGGTCGCAGGTATTGTCAAACGCGCTTGACCTGCCCGTTGACGGGTTCTCCCGCCCGGTGCGCACAGGCACGCCCATGGGCGTGATAACAAGGCGGATGGCGCAACAAACGGGGCTGAATAAAAACCTTCTGGTGGTAACAGGCGGGCACGACCAGGCGCTCGCGGCGCTTGGCGGCGGCGCGCTTACGCGCGGCGACTCTGTGGATGGCATGGGCTCCAGCGAGTGCGTATCGCTCGTGATTGAAAAGGGAGATATCACGCCCAAAATGGCCGCATACAACTTCTGCTGCGAGCCCTATATATTTGAAAACACCTACCTCACGCTGGCGTTCAACGCCTCCTCAGGCACGTCCATCCGCTGGTACCGCGATTGTTTTGAAGGCTGCCGGGCGATTGCGGCAAAGGAGCAAAATAAAAGCATCTATCGGATCATGGATGAAGACGCGCCCCCCGCGCCCACAAACCTGTTCTTTTTGCCGCATGTCAGCGGCTCCGGCACGCCCTATCTCGATTCGCATATGGGCGGCGCGCTACTGGGGCTTACAACCTCCACCGGCAAGCCCGACATATACAAGGCGGTGTTGGAGGGCATCTGCTACGAAATGCAATACAATGTGGAGCTGTTAAACGAGTGCGGACTCACGCTGGACGCCATCACTGCGGTAGGCGGCGGCGCGCGCTCCGATACGCTTATGCAGATCAAGGCCGATGTGATGGCCCGCGAGGTCGGCACATTGCAAACCACTGAAACCGGCACGCTGGCGCTATCGCTGCTATGCGCTTACGCCATGGGCGATATACCCGATTTAAAGGCCGCCGTCAGGCTGGCGGCAAGACCAGGCCGCGCCTATACCCCCAACGAAAAAAACGCCGCCATATACCGCGAGCGTATGCATATGTACAGGCGCATGTATCCCGCGCTGAAAAACATTTTTACAAAGTGAGGTAACCCGCATGGCGTTTGTAACCGACAAAGATCAAAGCAAAGCAATCATCTCCGCAGCCGTCGGCAAAAAGGTAAGTCTGGCGCTGTTTTGTACGGCAAGCTTTTGGAACACCGAGGCGATACTGCATGCCGCCGACACATTCGCCCGTGCGCACAACATCAAAAACATACCCGTTGTGGTGGCCATGACCAGCAACTATGCGCATATGCAACAGGCACGGCGCGTTACATACTCTAAAAACGCCAAAATCGGCCTGGAGGCCATCATGCGCTATTGCAAGCTCCTTTGCGACGGGCCCGACGCCCCCTACCGCAACGTAACCGCCATGACCCATCTTGACCATGCCGACCCCGCCGTGGATACCTGGGCGCTTACGGAATGCGCCGATCTGCTATCGAGCGTCATGTTTGACGCGCAGGCGTATCCCTACGAAGAAAATCTGCGCATGACAAAAGACTATGTAAAAAAATATGGCGGCGGCGTGCTGGTAGAAGGCATTGTGGAAGGGCTGGCCGTGGGCGGCGGACAGCTTGCGCGCCAAAACGATGATTATATCGACAAAGCCGTGCGCTTTGTAAGCGAAACCGGCGTGGATTTTCTGGTCGCCGATCTTGGCACCGAGCAGCAATCCGCCGGCACCGGGGCCGTATATTTAAAGGATAGGGCGCAGTCGCTCACAAAAAACCTGGGCCGCCCCATGCTGGTGCTGCACGGCGTATCCAGCCTGAAGGATGAGGATATCCGCGGCTTTTCGGACGATGGCGTTGTACGCGTGAATATGTGGACGCGTATCGTGCGCCAATCGGGGCTGTACGCGGCGGAGCAACTGATCGCGCGCTACGGCAAAATGCAGCAAAACGACTTTGAGGCCACCGAATCCATGGCCTATATCAACGACAATATCGCAAACGCATCCGCCTATATGCAAGAGGTGATGGGGCAATTAAATTACGCCGCTTTGGCCGGCAACTGAATAGTATAGACCAAAATATCAAACTGGAGGTAACGCCACCCATGAAACTGACATTCGCACTTTATTTTGGCAACCGGGGTTTTTTCCCAGGGGAGCTTATCGACGGCGCGCGCGGTGAGGTGCGCGCGGCCGTCCACGCGCTGGGATACGATACCATCGAGATGAATCCTTCCCTCACCCGCTTCGGCGCGGTTGAAACCATGGCCGAAGGCCGTATCTACGCCAAGTTTTTAGAGGAAAACTGCGGCAAGTATGATGGCGTAATACTCTCGCTGCCAAACTTCGGCGACGAAAACGGCGCGTCCGTAGCGCTTCGCGACGCCAATGTGCCCATACTTTTGCAGGCATATCCCGATGAGTTTGGCAAGATGGATTTTGCAAACAGGCGCGACAGTTTCTGCGGCAAGCTCTCCATTGCGGATGTGTTCCGCCAGGCGGGCATACCGTTTACGGCGTTTACGCCGCATGTGTGCCATCCCGCCTCTGCGGATTTTAAGGAGCAACTGGGCAAGTTCGCATCCGTATGCAATGTGGTAAGGCGCATGCGCCGCTTCAACGTGGGCGCGATCGGCGCGCGCACGACCGTCTTTAAGACCATTCGTTTTGATGAACTGGCGCTGCAAAATTACGATATCAACACCGAAACGCTGGATTTGACGCAGCTGTATGCCTGTATGCGCGCCGTGGATAAATCCGGCGCCGCCTTCAAAGACGCCCGCGATAGAATAGCCAATGTTTCCGATTGCGGCGCCATGCCGCCGGAGCAGCTCGATAGCCAGGCGTGCCTGTATCTGGCCCTTAAAACCATCATCGGGGAATATGACCTGCACGCGCTGGGCCTGCGCTGCTGGAACGAACTACAGGAAGAATACCGCATCGCCCCCTGTCTGGTGATGGCCATGCTGGGCGAAGAAGGCTTCCCCGTGGCGTGCGAGATGGATGTGTGCAACGCCATCGCCATGGCGGCGTTGCAGGCCGCTGCGGATGTGCCGCCCGTATGCATGGATTGGAACAACAACTACGGCGAAGACCCGGATAAATGCATACTCTTCCACTGCGGATCCGTACCCCCCTCCCTGATGACGGAAAAGGGCGTCACCATATCCCACAAGATGTTTGATAAGGGCAGGGAGGATCAGGGCGGCGTAGGCTGGGGCTGTAACCAGGGCCGCATGCGCCCGGGCCCGCTGACGTATCTGAGCGCCAAAACGGAAGACGGCATACTCTGCTTCTATGTGGGCGAGGGCCGCATCACCGAAGACCCCATCGAGGACGCTTTCTTCGGCTGCGCGGGCGTAGCAGAAATCCCTTATCTGCAAAATTTGCTGCGCGGCATCTGCAACGAAGGATTCCGCCATCATGTGAGCCTCACCATGGCACATGTGGAGGACGCGCTGCGCGAAGCGTTTGAAACGTATTTGGGGTATGATATCATAGAAATTTAGCCTGTAAAAGCCACGCTTTAACAGGGCTGTGATAAGGAAGTAAACTGGAAACGAACTTATCACGGCCTACATGCGGGGGATCGCAGCAAAAAACAGAGGCGGGAAATCGACATGGTTTCCTGTCACTGTTTTTTCATTTCACGCCCACCAAACCAATAACCCTTCAAGGATATTTCAAGGTTAGCGCCTTATTCTGTTTCGGGAAAAGAGATTCTGATACGGAATACAGTGTTCCTGTTACTTGGAGGGCATTCATTTGAAGCGTAAATCGTTTGTAAAACCATCCTCGGCATCCCACACGGATGCCAACGCGGAGCTTATGGCGGCATTAGGCCTTGACAAAAAGACTCGCCGCATCACAAAAAAGCGGGTAACTTTGCTGGGAGGCGGGTTGCTATTGCTTTGCGCCATCATCTTTGGGGTGATCGCGTTGCTGCAAAATTCCAACAAACAGGCAAGCGCCAGCACGATCTATCGGGAATACACCGTGGAATACGGGGATATTATACTGGGGCAGACAGAAAGCTCCTCCATATCCCTCAACCGTGAAACGGTTACGTTTCCCGTATCCGCCGCCGTGGAAGAAATATATGTGAAGGCGGGTTCCTCTGTTAAAACAGGCGACCCTCTTATACGGTTGAATACAGATGATATAGAAGCCGGCCTGAAAAGCTACGATTTGCAGTTGGAAATCATGGCGCTTGAGGTTGAGCAAGCAAAATTACAGCTGGAAACCCGGCTTTTACAGGCGGAGCAACAACTTGAATCCAGCAAGGAGGCGGGCAGCCTCGCGAAAGATAACAGGGACTTGTCCATTGCCGAATTACAGCTGGCGTTGGAAAACGCGCAAACCTCTTTAAGCGCCGCGCAGGAGGATCTTAGCAAGTATTCCTCCTTAAGCGTTACATTTGAATCCGACTATAACCGTCTAAATAGCTTGCAGGATGCCGTAGACTATTGGGGAGAGCAGGCGAGCGACTTGCAAAGCGCCGCCAACAGCATCACGGATTATTCCGCATTGCGCAAAACAGCGGAGGAGGAATTGACCTCCGCATGGAAGCAGCTTACCAGCGCGGCGGTGAATTTAGATAATAACTCTACTTTCAACACCTCTGCCGGTTCTCCCTCTGCCGTAACGTTGGCGACGAATATTGGCAACTATTACAGTATGCATACGCTCGCGCCGGGTACCATTGATGGCAGTTCGGGTACGACGTATAGTGATGCGCAAGCGACTATACAGGGCTGGCAAAACATATCCGGGCTTGACGATACCGCAAAATTTACAGTAAACGCTTTGCTGAACGCGCACAAAACCATGGAAACACAGGCGAAAAACGTGCGGGATTATACACAAAACGCCAGCGGTTCCGCCAGCAGCGCCGCCTCCGCAGAGGCCGCGCTTAAAAAGGCCCAATCGCTTCAAAGTACATATCAATCGGAATACAATTCATTTAAAACAGAATTCAGCGACAAATATGGAAATGTTCAGGATATCGATGAACTGACGAAAAAAATAGCCACGCTTACGGCGGATGTGGCCACTGCAGAGCTCAACCTCACAAAGGCTGGCATCTCCGCGCAAACAGGTGAAACCAGCGCCAACCAAAAAAGCCAATCCGCGCTGAACGAGGCTTCCACCGCAAAAACCACCTATGAGCTGACAGAAATGGAACTTGCCCAAACGGTGGAAGCTGCACAGGAACGTTATGACCAGCTTAACAGCCAGATTGAGGAAGCGCGCGGCGCGTTGACAGACGATGGCATCGTCTACGCCACCGTCAATGGAATGGTATCCAGCGTAAATGTGGTGGTGGGCGACAGTGTATCCGTATCTATAGATAGCGAAACAAAGCGGCTTTCCCAATTTGCACAATTGCTCACCATGACAAATGTATCGGACGTATATGTACCCATTACCATTTCGGAAGAAGATATTTTGAGCATATCCATCGGACAGGAGGCTTCCGTGACAATGGCGGCGTTTCCGGGGGAAACATTTGCCGCCGAAGTGGATACCATTTCCGTTGAAGCTTCGCGCACAGGCGCGGCCACGGTAAGCTACACGGTGGTGGTACGTTTTGCGGGAGAAAACGACCGGGATATGCTGGAGGGCATGAGCGCAAGCGTTACGCTGATACAGCGGGCCGTGCGGGATGTGCTCTATGTCAACGCGCAGGCGGTTACCAATACGGACGGCGTATCCATCGTACTGGTAAAAGGAGAGGACGACGCGGGCGTGCCCACAACAGTAAAAACAGGCTTTACGGACGGACAGTTTGTGGAAATCGTAAGCGGTCTTTCCGAAGGGGATGTTGTGCTGGCGGAAAGCGCGGTGGGAAGGCAATGATGCGTTTGAGCGAGCTGCTCCGGCTGGTGTGGATCAATTTGATGGAGAATAAATTCAAAATGCTGCTCACAAGCCTTGGCGTCATCGTGGGCGCGGCCACCATTGTGTTGGTAATTGCCATTGGGCAAGGCAGCCAGGCGGATGTGTCGGAACAGTTTAAGAATCTCAATGCGGGCGCAATCGAGGTCAGCGTGGAAACCAGGATGCCCATTTCTTTCCCCATGGGCGGCGATATGCCCTTCCCCAGCGAACCCGGTACAAGCCAGCGGGGGGCTTCCGCCTTTGGCGGGGCTTCCAATGGACCGCCCAACGCATCATTTGGCAATGCGGGCGGCTCTGCCGGTGCGCGCAGCGGCGGTGGCAATATGGCTCGTGCGCAGATGAATTCCGCAAGAATGACTTTGGATGATGTAAGCGACATCAAAACGCTCATCAGCGGCCTCAATGATGTGACGCTGCTGCAAAGCGGGGAAACCACCATACTGGGCGGTTCTTTGGAAGAAGAAAAAACCGTAACGGTGGCGGGCGTGTGGCCGGATTATCAATATGTGAGCAACCTCTCTTCGCTGTACGGGCGTTTCATAGATGAAACGGATGAGGACACCTATCACGCGGTTATCGGCTTTGCTCTGGCGGAGGAATTGTTTACTTATGCGCCCTACGCGTATGGGGACTATCTTGAAATAGATGGAAAAACCTATGAAATCATAGGCGTACTGGAAAGCATGGGTTCCGTATCCTCCGGGATCAGCCCCGATCAGGCGATCTATCTACCCTATGCCATAGCTGAAAAGCATATATTCGGCAGCACTTCCATGCCCCAGATGGCGGCAGTGGCGGAAGATATCAACGATGTGCCGCAAGCCATGACGGATATAGAGACCATTCTCACGGAAAATCATCCCAACGCATCCTTCCAGATAACCGACGCGGGCAGTGCGAAGGAAGTCGCTTCCAGCTCCGCAAACACATTGGCGTT
>JAISXK010000136.1 GCA_031270585.1 Clostridiales bacterium
GTCACGGCCAAGGCATGTCCGGGACCCGCCGCTGCGTTCTCCACATTGGCCAATACCCGCCTGCCTACAGTACCCGCCGGCGCCGGTTTACTGACTATCCGTTCGCCGTACTCACGGCCAACCTTGATTTCCCAGAGCGTTTTGTCGGCCTTGAGTTCCATGTAATAACCAAGCCGGCCCTGAACAGGGCCATATGCGCCGGCTTTCCCCGCGGAAAGGGTATCATCCTTGCCGCTTGCCAGCCCGGCGGGATGTGTACCCAATGCCAAAGCTAGGCATATTGCCGTGATAAGGATGTATTTTGCTTTCATGATCTCTCGTTCCTTTCCCTTTCCGTTTTTACCGGTCGGTTTTATCATGTATCCGTAACCGGGTACATGATAAGTATTACGCTTGCGCCCTGTTCCCCCGGCGCTGATATGCTTGCAGACTAGACTCCCATGTTACGACCCACAGCAATGTGGATAAGAGTACGGAGACCCCCGCCACAAACCAAACAGATAAAATATACGAACCATAGACCACAACGAGTTGGTATTGTGAAACGGAGAGAGGAAGCAGTGAAACAATCAATCCAAAGAACCCGAACGTGAGAAGGATACCGCCTACAGAAAGGAGCGCATACAGCGCGACACGCCGAAACATACTTTTGTCGGGCGGCCTCCCATGCAGCCGCCTATGGTAATAGATATACAGCCTTCTTATGAGCCAAACGACGCACGCGCCGCCAAATACAAGAAAAAGCAATCTCACAAAAAGCGAACCGGTAAGCATATACACAACCGGAACTATGGCGCACAACGAAATAACAGCGCATATCCGCATGCCGCCGGATATGATCTCGCGGGCATATTGTTTCAGATACGCGCCCACCGCTTGAGATAAACCGCCATCCATACGCGGTTCCCCCCACATAGTGTGATGTCTACAGTCTACTTCTTCTGCCATGGTATTTCAAGAGGAAGATTCTATTATTTGTTACCTTTTACCAATATATCCGCCAGTTTATGCCGGAAATTTCTCCATCCCGGTTTTAAATTCTGTTGCACTGTTGGCGGCGTTTTATGCTTTACACCGGCATATTTAGTCCGTATAATGGTTTTAATGGAAATATGTTTCCGCTTAAGGAATAGTCAAGATAGGAGCATGGATATGGTTTGTTCGCATTGTGGCGCATACTACGACAAAAACAGCGAATATTGCCCTGTTTGCCGCGCCCCGTTACCTGTAACGTTTCAGGCGGATGAACCGCAGACAACGCCTGAAAGTAATGATAGCGCAAACTGGGGATTTGTGCAACCGCCCCGCTGGCCCAAACCAAATTTTGATATCAACGCCGTTAACGATATGGGAGATGACGATCCCGGTACCACCAGCGCCCATACCACGCCGGGTTTTGCGGTTTCTCCCGTTTACCCTGGCCCGGAAAATACCCCCCCTTACGTCTTTACCCCCCCCGCCGCCCCGCAACTGCCGCAAGAGTCGGCATACCCCCCGGATGACGACGCCGCTTCACAACCCCCATATGGCGAGTCCGCCTACGTCGGCCAGGCGGCAGGCGGCTACCGGCCCATACAAAGCGTAAGCGGCTACGATACGGCCGGGGGCTATCATACCGGCTCGTTTGGGCGGGCTCCCCAAAGGGTGGATTATGATGATATACAGGATGAAGAGGATACGTACACCGTACCCCGCAACATGCGTTCGGCCACTCAGCGCAACGCGCCTTATAACCGGCGCTCGCCCATCAAACCGCGCGGACTCGGTTCGCGCGGTTTCAAGCGGCGCGGCAATATGTTGTTTGTTATCATTGCCGGCGTGCTAATTGTGTTGCTGATCATTTTCGGCAGCATTTTAATCAACAAAAACGGTGGCTTAAAGGGCCTGTTCAGCGGATCGCCCATATTAAAAGAGCCAACTATCGACACTGTGCTCAATAATAGTGGCGAAGAATGCTGGAAGATTGTCGTATATGCAAAGGCGGGCAATACCGTACATGTACGTGTCGGCAACGTCGACGAAAAGGAGACGATTGATTCAACCAACCTCATACCGATACTCATCCCCAAGTATTTGCTTCTGCCCGAAACCCCGGTTGAAGGCGTTACCGCCGACGTGGTGCCCGATATTACGCTGATTACGGAAGATGGCGAGGTCATTCCCATCGATATCCCGGCAATTACGGTAGACGTGCCCACGCTTACGCTCAATGTCAGCAGCCCCGCGAACACCACGCTTTCCGTAAGCCGTGATAAACTAACGTTCGAGGGCACTGTCGATAATCATACGCCGAATAGCCCCGTAACCATAAGCGTAAACGGCACGCCGCTCACCGTGGCGGATAACGGCGCGTTTACCGGCGAATATACACTGCCTGACGCCGGCCAAAACACTCTCATGCTGGAGGCGCGTAAAATCGGCTATCAGATTGCCCGTGTGGTGTATTCCATCGATTATGCGCAGGAAGTTACCGTCATCGATGTGGATAAAAGCACACTGCGCGCCGCAGGCGAGGGCGATACCACCAACGTGCAGGGCACTGTTGAGCCGGGTTCCGACATCACCTTGAGCGGCCCCGCAGGCGTTACGCTGGGCACGCCCAACATAACGGTATCTACCGGTGTGTTCACATTCACCGCAAAGATGGATGCTGTGGGCTATTACCCCATCGAGGTAACCGTAACCAAAGACGGCCGTAGCGTAACAGGCACCGTTATTGTAGAGCGCGCGCCTGAGCGCAACGAATACACCTCATCCGTGCATAAGGTCGATTACGACCGTTTCATCAAAGAACCCAATCATAAGGCCGCCTACCAATGTGTGGGCAAGGTGGTTGAAGTGTTGCAGGAAGAACCCTATATCATCGCCAAACTGCAAATGAGCGATGGCGACATACTCTTTGAGTATCATAACACCACGGCGTCGGTATCAACCGAGGATACGCGCACGCACAATATATGGGGCGATTTCATCGGCATTGATGAAAGCACGGGCCTGCCGCTTATATACGCCTGGTATATCACCAAGCGATCATAGCCCATATATTCATGCAGTCATTTTGCATGATAAACGATAGCGCGGCGTAACATAAAGCAGTGCGCTATCGTATAGCCTGTTATACGAAATGGATAAATTATAGTATGAAAATTTGGGCGCTTTTACGCAAGCAGCAAAAAATCAAAAAAGATATCGTGATCGAGTTCCCGCAACCTCGCCCTGCGGGTCTGCATGAATGGCAGCTCGTATTGGGGGAAATTTGCCAAGCGCTGCAAATCGGCCGCCCGGTCGTTCTCTCCAAACACATCGCGCAATTGCGCCAGTTCTCCCGCACGGCATTTATGCGCGATGATTTTATCGAGCCCATCACGTTTGATAAGTTCGAGGTGGAGATTTTTCCGGAACCCGAGGGAGACGTAAACGCCGCAAAACAGTAGCTTGGCGGCATTGTTGAAACCATTGTTTAAAAAAGCCGTTTGCTATTCTTTTCTCCACTCTGCGTGCAAATTCTCTGCATAATATACCGTATGCAGGTCGCCGTCGCTGCCCGCTTCTTTTTCAGGATTATAAAAGCGTTCACGTATATCCTGCCGCAAATATGTAAGACCCGCCTGGAATTCGGCCTTTCCCGTTATTTTGCACTCAAAGCGGATGATATTCCCGCCGATGGAATCGACGCCGCCTGCCGCATTGGGTACCGTGTGTAACCCCAACGCCTCAAGCTTGTTTACGTCCCTGCCGGATTTGGTTCCGCAAAACCCCAGCGCCTTTTGCCAACTGCCGTCCATGGGAAAATTCACCGTAAATACACCGTCACGCTCTATAAGCGCATGCGAATACCTGCTGTGGCGCACAAAAACCGCGCAGATCGGTTCGTTCCAGAGCCTGCCAAACTGGCACCAGCCGATTGTCATGGGGTTCTTTTCTTGTTTGCCCGCCATTAAAAAGGCGCCGCCCTTATACAACTGCGAGATAGCAAGGCTTACAAGTTCATCGTATGTGTATCCCATATGCCCTCCTTTTCATTTTAAGCCGCATCTTGCGTGCCTGCGGCGCTTTCACCGTTGTTCTTTTGTTCATCCAGCAGATCCGCCTGCTCGCGCACTTCATCAAGCGCCGCCCAAAGTTGCGCGTCTTCATCCTGATCAATCTGGTCTATGGGCATTTGCTTAAAATTGTCCGCAAGATCAATCTCTATATCCGGCGTAACGCCTTTTCCATCCACGCTGTGGCCGTTGGGCGTATAATACGCGGCCGTGGTCAACTTCACCCAACCGCGGTTGCTCTTTAGCTGCATGGCGGTCTGCACCACGCCCTTGCCGAATGTGGGCAGACCCACAACAATGCCCCGGCCGCAATCCTGCACGGCGGCGGCCAATATCTCGCTTGCGGACGCCGAGTTTTCGTTTACCAATATGGCCAAGGGCACCTCGGTGCACCGCCCGTCGGCACGGTATTCATGCGCTGCGCCGTTTGCTTGCCTTACAGTAACAATAATGCTGTCTGCCAGCAGCATATCCGCAATTGCAATCACTTGGTTAAGCTCTCCGCCGGGGTTGTTGCGCAAATCCACCACGAGACTGCGCATGCCGCGATCCGTCAAATCCCGCAGTTTTTCTTCGAATTCTTCCAAAGCGGTACCTGTGAATTTATCGACCATCATATAGCCCGTGCGCTGTAAAAACAACTTATGCGTCACCCTTTGCGTCGTGCCGGCGGCTCTTACAACAGCGATATCAAGTTGTTGCCTTTCACGCAGTACGCGCACCGTTAAAGCCGTTCCGTCATCGCCCGAAAAAAGCCTTTCGATTTCTTCAAGCGAAAGGCCCGTCAAACTTACTGTATCCACTGCGGTAATAACATCCCTGGTGGTAAGCCCCGCTTTTTCTGCCGGGCTGTCTTTATATACCTTGAGCACCGGCACTCCTTCCCCCTGCGGTTGCCCCACAAGCGCGCCTATACCTTGGTAACGGCCATCCATCTGCTCCAGATACGCCGTATACTCCTCCGCCGTATAGTATTTGGCATACGGATCGTCTATGCTTTGCAGCATCCCGTCCAGCGCGCCGTCAATTAGTTGATTGTCGGTCGTCTCATCGCCGTAATGCTCGGTCTTTATTTTTTCAAATAGCTCCAATACAGGCGCCAAGGCATGGTAGCGCTCAAATTCTTCTGCGCTAAGCACCACCCTTTCCCCCGCTTGCGCCCTCAAAACCAATATCGTAATGGCGGAACTGGCCGCAGCCGTAATCAATATGCCCGCCAATATAAATATAACTTTTTTCAGCCACGGGTTCATGCGGTTCCCCTTTCAAGCCCACAATCAGACTATAGAATTGTAACAGTTTTTTAGCTTATCGTCAATTATGCGTTATGAGCCAAAGCGAATGATTCCGTTTGCGGCTACTTTGATAATCGTTAGTCACGCTTGTGTTTATATTATTTCTAAAACACTAAATACTCTATGTTCTGCATTGTATTTACTTGCAGGCGAAATCATTCCAAGCACTCTATCAGCCTATGCGCCCGGAGTACATTCCATGCCCGGTAAAACACGCCCCAAATCATGTTGCGATAAAACCCGCTTTATGATGTTTTTAGCGGCTGTTCGATCTGGCGGCCGGCGGCATTGCGAACCCGCCATATGGCGCGTCACCACCCGCGCAAGGCAAAGCGCGTTTTCGCCCAAGACGCGTTGAGCCACCGCCCCTTTTATCGTCGATACCATCATAGACGCAACGGTTGCCTGTTCGCGTCTTGTTTATATTGCGCGTTAGGAGGATTCTTTGCATAATTTTGATGCCTGCGGGAACAGTAACCATGGAGGAATTCCTCATGCTTACGTTATTTTTGCGCGCCATCATATTGTATATACTGGTGTTTGTGGTGATCCGCCTGATGGGAAAACGGCAAATCAGCGAGTTGCAGCCCTTTGATCTTGTTTTTACCCTGTTGATTGCGGATCTTGCAAGCAACCCCATAGGCGATACCGGTATACCGCTCGTGTATGGCATCATCCCCATACTCGCGTTGTTTTTAATGCAACAATCTATCTCCTACCTTTCGCTTAAAAGCGAGCGCGCCCGCACCATATTTGCCGGCAAGCCCCAAATACTGATTGCGCGCGGCGTTTTGCGGGAGGATGTGATGCGAAAATCCAGCTATTCCATCAACGATTTGATGGAGCAGTTGCGCGCCAAGGATGTGTTTGACATATCCGACGTATCCTATGCCATCATCGAAACCAACGGCACATTAAGCGTTATGCTGCGCGGCAACAAGCAGCGGCCTGATATGAGCGACTTCGCCTTACAGCCGCATAACGACGACCTTGCGGAAGTTGTGGTTTGCGACGGCATCATCCATGAGGATGCGCTGGCCTTAAAAGGCCATGATAAGGATTGGCTGAACCGGCAACTGCGCCTGATGGGATTTAAAAGCCCCAGGGACATATTCTTCGCCATGCTCTCACCCAACGGTGACCTGTACGCGCAAGCCTGCGCCAGGCGCGGTGGTTTGGTACGCGTGCTGCAAACATCAAAAAAGAAGGCCGGGGCAAAAAATGGGTAAGCGCATATTCAATTGCATCGTGATCGTCATTTTACTTGCGCTCTTTATATTGCCCAACAATTTTTTATCAGCGTTATCCGACGAACTGATAGAAAAATCCGAGCTTTCCGTGGATGCGGTTTATCGTGAGGACTGGGAAAACGGAGTTGCCCTGCTACAAGAGATGAATGCGCTTATGCGCTTGAACAAGGATAAAATGTATCTGTTTCTTGGACACCAGATCATAGAGAACATAGACACGGCCCTGCGCAGCGGCCTGCAATTGATGCAGGTGCAGGATCAACCACAGGCCCTGCAGGAGCTTGAAAGCGTGATCACCTGCGCAAGGTATCTTAAAACCATCGAAAACTTCAATTGGTCCACCTTGTTTTAATACAAATACTCAATGAACAAGTTACTTGCGTAAAAACGTAAAGGCGTCATAAGCGCTTTTTCAGTTTTGCGTTTGTATATTTATTCTCTCGCCTGTCAAAAATGTAATCATGAACACTACAAAGAAATCACCCGGTTCCGCGCGGATCATTGCGGCCCTGTTTACAGGCATTGCGAACGGCCTTTTTGGCGCGGGCGGCGGCATGTTGGCGGTTGTGGCGTTGGAGCGGCAGAATGGCCTTCAAACCGATAAAGCGCACGCCACCGCGCTCGTCATCATGCTGCCGCTTACTGTTATCAGCACCATCTTATACCTGATACGCGGCGTGATAGTTTGGCAAAATGTGCCCTTTGTGGCTTTGGGCATGCTGCCCGGCAGTCTGATAGGCGCGAAGCTTCTGGGCAAGCTTAAATCCGTATGGATCGACAGGATATTTTGTATATTGATGCTGGCGGCGGGTATCCGTCTTCTATTTTAACGGAGGAGAATACCATTTATGCAATGGTGGACGTTTTTGATCGCCGGCCTTAGCGCGGGCATATTATCCGGCATGGGTATGGGCGGCGGCACTATATTGATACCCATATTGACGCTGCTTTTAGGCGTATCGCAACATGCCGCTCAGGGCATCAATATGCTTGCCTTCTTACCCGGCGCGCTATTGGCGATAGGGGCGCACCATAAAAACGGGCGTATTGATAAAGATGCGGCTAAAACCATGTTGCCATGGGGAGTGGCAGGCGCCATAGGCGGCGCGCTGATCGCCACGTTTTTAAGCGCCGGCTGGCTTAAAAAAGCGTTTGGCGCATTCCTTTGCGTATTAGCTGTGGCGCAATGGCGCAAGGTCGGCAAAAAAGACCAGGCGCAAAGCGCCGGCAATTTAAAGTAACGCGGGCAAAAGTCTGCCATAATGCCATATCACAATTAAGAACTCGTTCTCAATAATGGAAGATCAAGGAATCCTGCCGGATCATGAAGTCCTATCTGTATATAGGGCCTATAGTCGTATTCAGCAAGTATTCCATGTGGATTTTGAGCAGGCGTATGCCAGGGTGGAGCGGGTTTCCGGGTTCCCGGATTCAAATGGTACTGTAGCAGTACACCGCAGTTTCTATACGATGCCCCGTTCCGGCGGCTTTTGATGACGTTTCCTTTGAAAAGTATAAAAGTCAGGAGCAATTGACCGTTTGCGTTTATCGGCGTTTGCCAAAATAGTGATTGGCGCCGAAAAATATATACACAATTTGTGTAAAATGTTATAATGACATAAATACTTACAGGAGGCGAAACTATGAAAAAGAGCATAAAAGCACTGTCGTTGCTGCTTGTTGCCGCATTGCTGGTGCTGGCGATGCCGGCGCTTGCGGCGCAAGACGAAACCCCCGCCGCGCCAAAGCTCAGGCAATTAAGCGCAGCCGTTAAGATGTATAGCGAAGCGGATGCGTCGTCAAGCGCGCTTTACACCGCAAGCAAAAACGAAGTGGTGCTGGCGTATGAAACCGAAGGCAAATACACCCGTGTGCAAACCGGCAAGCTTACGGGCTATGTGCAAAGCAGCAGACTCAAGGCCGTAAACAGCTCCGCCAATATTACAGGCATAGTTTCGCTCAAAGCTAATGCCACGATAACCGGCGGCGCGGAAGCCACAAACGCAAAAACCGGGCAGGCCGCGAAGGGGGACGTTGGCAGCGCGCTGATGAGCATAGGCAACTTTACGGCGGTGCGCGTGCCTGGCGGCACGGGCTTTGTGCCCGCAAACGCGCTTACGGTGTACTCCTCTTCTTCCAAGGCGTCGGGCTACTTGCTGTATACAAAAAAGGTGGATGTGAAAACCGGCGTTACCAAAACGGAAAAACGACTGACCCGCGCGAATAAAGGCGAGTTGATTGAGGCGCTTCACACGAACGAATCCTCCGCCATTGTGCGCCGCGGTAGCACCGTCGGCGTTGTAGCGCTTTCCGGCAGCGCGTTTTATAATGGTGCTTCGGCGTCTTCCGGCAACATGGCGCTCAAAAAAGACGCCAATATCTATAGCGGCCCCGGCTCAAGCTACACAAAGCTTGGCAACGCCGCGAAGAATGAAATCGTTGAAAAATTGGGCGTTTCGGGCAAGTATACCCTTGTTCGCAAGGGGGGTGTGATCGGCCTGGTCGAAACCAAGAGCCTTTCGGCGGCAAGCCAGAACGCGACGCCACAGACCACCCCCAAGCCCGGCACATACGCGGCAATTACAAGCGAATATGTGCTGACGGCGGTTGACGGTGTGCCGCAGCACGCTTCGGCAAGCCTGTCATCCAGCTTTACGCTTGTGCCGCTCAACACAAAATACAAATACATCGAAACCACGGCCGACGGGCAATGGGTAAAGGTGGAAAGCGGCGGCAAAACCTATTACCTGCCGCGCGCGTATGTGCGGGAATACAAAGAGCCGTTGCCCGTGATCAAAACGGCCTATGTCGCGGCTAAGGGCAACATTTACGCCTATGTTACGCAAAGCACGTTCGCTAACGGAACAATTGTTCCCGACGGCACGCTGCTGGAATACGTATCCATGTCTGCGGATGGCGAATGGGTGAAGATCAATGTCCTGGGCCTGACCTACTACGTGCAGCGTAAGGACGTAGAACCCACCGACAAAACCCCTGGAACGGTCGAGCTGCCTGATTCCAAACCCAGCCCCACGCCCACAAGCGCGCCCTCTGCAGGCACGGGCGAGTATAATAAACTCGCGCTGGAGTTTTTGGACGTGATGAACGGCCACCGCAGGGATAACGGTGTGGCCCCATTAACAATCAATGATCGCCTGATGAAGGCGGCGGCTGTGCGCGCGAACGAGATTACGGTGCTGTTCGAACATAAGCGTCCCGACGGGTCGGCTTTTAACACGGTGGATCCTTCTGTGGTGATGGGTGAAAACATATTGGCGGGCACCAAGAGCGTCCTGCCCGCTTCCGCCGGGCAGGCCTTTATGGATTCGACCACCGGCCATAGGGAGAACGCCCTTAGGAGCAGCTTTAAAACGCACGGCGCGGGGGTTGTGGTAATTAACGGGGCGTATTACTGGGTGCATCTGTTTGGGTATTAAACGAGTCCATTGAATATTAAATTTTAAATGGAGACGGCGCCGCGATTTTATGCGGCGCCTCAACTTTTCAAAAATACCGGGTGTGCCAAACCTTTAAGACGTTTTGCGCGGTAGCGTCAACACGCCCTTGTTAGCGGCGCCCGGTTTTTCGCGTTAACATACAATCTGTATAACCCCCGGCCGAATATAAAACGACGCCGGGGTCGTGCCCATAATCTCGCCATCCAGTTGCAAGGGGGATGGCGGATCGCTTTCTACGAAAAGCGACTTGGCCTTATAATACGTCGTGATATCCATACCCAGATGCTTGCCCTTAATGAATCGCGTCAGAACCTTAAGCACCGTAAGCTTTGTTACGTCGGATATGATGCAAATATCAAAAAGCCCGTCGCAGGGGTCGGCCAGGGGCGTTACGTTCATGCCGCCGCCGATATGCGTGCCATTGCCCACCTCTACGACAAGCGCGTTATGGTAAAATTCGCCCTGATCCGTGGTAACCTTTATGCGGCGCAGATGCAGCCCCGCAAGCGCGCTCAACAAGCCCAGCACATATGCGAACAGGCCCTTGAAGCGCTTTTTAAAATTTTGCGTTTTTTCCAGCACATCCACATCAAAACCAAGGCCGGCCACGTTAAAAAACAGCATATCGTTAACCACCCCAACATCCAGCGCGCGCATACGCCCTTTTTGCAGTATCTTAAGCGCTGCGGCGGGTTCGGCGGGTATATGAAGCGACTTTGCGAAATCGTTGCCCGTACCGCAAGGGAAAACCCCTATCGGTACGCTCGCGCCCAGCATGGCGCTCGCAACCTCGCGCACGGTGCCATCTCCCCCCACGGCCACGATGCAATCAGGCCCCTCCTCTATGGCCCGCGCCGTAAGCAGCGGCGCGTGGCCTGCGTATTCCGTTGTGGAAAAACTGTAATCGACATGTTGCTCTTGCAGCAAGGCCTGCATGGCGGCAAACGCTTTCCTGGAAACGCCCAACCCCGCAACGGGGTTATAGATAAAATGCAGCTTTGACAATGCCGGTAATCCTCCCAAGACCCTTTATTTAAACCGATATGCGCTTTCGCACACTATGTTTATATATATCATACTTAAAAACGCCGCCAAAGTATAGTGAAAATTACGTTGACGCTTGTGGCCGACTTATGCGTGCATATTTTTATGGTAAAATCCCAATTGTGGCGCGTCTGTAAACAGTAGGCGCACAGATGCGCCGCCGCCATATGTTTTGTATTATAATAAACACATAATGAATCAAAAGGAGACTTTCTATGCGTTTTACCAAAGTACATGGCGCGGGCAATGATTTTATATTGATCGACGCCTGCCTGAACTCCGGCTATGATTTTCGCGCCATTGCGCCCATGCTTTGCCACCGGCACACAGGCATAGGCGCCGACGGCCTTTTGATTGCGGAACCGTCCGCGTCCTGCGATATCCGCATGCGCATTATCAACAGCGATGGCAGCGAGGCGGAGATGTGCGGCAATGGTATCCGCGCATTTTCCAAATACGCCTACGAGCGCGGGCTTGTAAACAAGCAATCCTTTACGGTGGAAACGCTTTCGGGCGTTATAGAACCCACACTCCTGCTTACAGGCGGAAACGTAACGGCGGTGCGGGTGAATATGGGCAATCCGTTATTTCACAGCGCGGATATCCCCGTGGCGGGCGAAGGCAACTGCCTGAACCGCACGCTATGCGTAAACGAGCAAACGTTTGTATTTTCTGCGGTGCGCGTTGGCGTTCCTCACGCGATAATCGAGGTGGAAGACCCCAAAACCTTTGCCGTTAACACCATAGGGCCCATGATCGAGCGTGACCCGTTGTTTCCCGAGCGCATAAATGTTGATTTTTACCGTGTGCTTGATCGCGAAAATATCGAAATGCGCGTGTGGGAAAGGGGCGCCGGGCCAACGCTTGCCTGCGGCACGGGCGCGTGCGCCACGGCGGTGCTGTGCGCCGCAAACGGAAAAACCGAGCGCAGGGCGTATGTGCATTTGGCGTTAGATACGCTTTTTATTGAGTGGCCGACCGACGGGGACGTGTATATGACCGGCCCCGCGCAAATCGTGTTTGACGGCGAAGCGAGTTCGCAGCTTTTGAAAACAATTAGCATTCAATAAAAAAGCTTCATCGTACCACATGACGTTTAAAACAATAAAAGGTATATTTTCGTTTATTCGATTTATCCATGCGCCGGCGCGGACGGCCGGCAAATAAAATTGAACAGAAGGAACAGGCTTATGAGAAGGAACAAAAAACTACTCGCGTTGCTCTTATCCCTTGTGGTTCTGTATGCCGCCGCAATGCCGTCGTTTGCGCAAAGCGCGTTTACCCCTAAACTGATGCAGGCTTCTTCCGCCACAAAGCTTTATAGCGGCCCCGGCGGCGCCGTCAGCGGCGAAGTGCAAAAGGGCGCTGTGGTGTTGGCGCTTGGCGAGGGCAACGGGTATTACCAGGTGCAGCGCGAGGACAAAACCGGGTATATAGCCGCTGATAAGCTGAGAACGCCTGACAGCGGCGCGCGGGTGGAAGGCGTGGTGCGCTTCACCGCAAACGTAAACACCTATGCCGGCGCCGACACAAAAAGCGAGGTGACCGGCAAGCTTATAAGCGGCAGCGCGGCGGCCAGACTGCTGACCGTCACCATCAACAACGCCACCTGGATCGCGGTGCGGCAAGGCAATATAACGGGCTTTGTCAGCGCCGCAAACACCGCCGTCTACACCAGGGATACAAAGCCCATAGCGAGCTTTTTGGTTACGGCTTCCTCTTCCATCAAATCCGGCAGCGCGCCAAACGACATAAAGCTTGCGTCTGCGTCCAAGGGGGAACTGCTTGACGTATTGTATAACGGCGGCGGCTACCTTATCGTAAAAAAGGGCGGCGTGGCTGGCATACTTCCCGCCGCGAACGGCACGCTGTATGACGATGGAACCATAGCCGAATCGACGGTAGTCGCCAAGGCGAATATCAAGCTTTTGGCAGGCACAGGAGGCAAGGCCGCAAGCCTAACCAGCGTAAAGAAGGGTGCCGGGCTGGAAAAGCTGGGCGTGTATGGCAGCCATACTGTTGTGCGCTATAACGGCGTTATCGGCCTCGTGGCCAGCAAAAACCTTAAAGCCGCGCAGGATGCGGCCGGCACGACGCAAACAATGGAGGACGCCACAAGCGCGGCACCGCAAAATGGCTATGTATACGCCACGGCGGACGCCCCCGTTTACAGCGAGCCCAGCGCCGGCAACAAAAAGCTGGCTATTATAAAGCAGGGCACCACCATGAAGGCGCTTGGAGTTGGCGGCGGCTTCGTAAAGATCGAAGTAGGCAAGGTGACCGGCTATATGGAGGGCAAATATCTGGCGCAAAGCCCCGTCGTGCCGCTGCTTGACGCCACCGGCTACGATTACAGCAAGCAAACGGACGGCCTGGAGCTCATCGCATCTATGAACGCGTACCGCAAAAAGAGCGGGCTAAAAGCGCTACAAACGGACGCGATACTCATGAAAGCCGCCGAAATACGCGTGAAGGAAATCGCGCAGTATTTTTCGCATACACGGCCCAACGGGTTGGGCGTCAATTCCATCGATATTGATATCGCCAGTGAGAATATGGCGCGCGGTGTTGGCAAAACGGCGCTGAAAACGGCGCGGGACATGGCCGAAGGCTTTATGGGTTCCTCCGCCCATATGCAAAACGCCATGAATAGCTCCTTTACAAAAACCGGCGCGGCCTGCCTGCGCATCGGCGATGCCACCTATTGGGTGCAGCTGTTTAGCTGATCAGCGCCAAAAAGGCTGCGTCCCGCTTTTTTAACACGCAACGCCGCCAATGTTTTTAGTTGCAGCGGGCTGTATCGATAAACATTTTCAATGCATAACGATACGGCCCGTTAAAAAACGCTTATTCTTTTTTTGCCGCGCCCAAGTATGCTTGCTTGACCAGCTCGTTAGTAAAAAGTTCCATACCCGTGCCGGTTAAGGTTATGCGTCCCGTTTCCAACACATAGCCGCGATGGGCTATTTTTAACGCCGCGTTGGCGTTTTGCTCAATCAATAGCACAGTAACGCCCTCGCTGTTGATTTGCTTGATGATGGCGAATATATCCTTCACCACCAGCGGCGCCAGGCCCAAGCTGGGTTCGTCCATCATGATGAGCTTGGGCTTGGCCATCAGCGCGCGGCCCACGGCAAGCATTTGCTGTTCGCCGCCGGAAAGCGTGCCCGCCATCTGCCAGTGCCGTTCCTCCAACCGGGGAAACAGCGAATATACGTATTGTATATCCTTTTTTATGCCCTCTTCATCCTTGCGCAGGTATGCGCCCACCTTGAGGTTTTCAAGCGTGGTAAGGTTGGGAAACACCCGCCTGCCTTCCGGCGCCAGGGTAATGCCGTTGTGTACCACCTTTTGCGGGTCGGTCTTGGGTAGCGGGGCGCCCTTATAAACAATGCTACCGCCGCTTATGGGCGCCAGGCCGGATATCGCCCGCAGCGTGGTGGATTTGCCGGCGCCGTTAGCGCCGATCAGCGTAACGATCTCTCCATCGTTCACGTCGAACGATATCCCTTTAAGCGCCTCAATGCCGCCGTAGTTTACCTTTAAATTCTTTACCGAGAGAAGGTTCATTCCTCATCCTCCCCTAAATAGGCCGCGATGACGGCCGGGTCGCTTTGCACCTGCGCCGGCGAACCTTTGCTTATCTGCTTGCCAAAGTCTATCACATAAATCCTGTCGGATATCTTCATGACCAGATCCATATGGTGTTCTATCATGAATACCGTTAACCGAAACGCGTCGCGGATGCGGCGTATGAATTCGCCCAATTCGTCGGTTTCCTGCGGGTTCATACCGGCCGCCGGTTCATCGAGCAGCAACAGTTGCGGCTCTGTGGCCAGTGCGCGCGCTATTTCAAGGTAACGCTGCTTGCCATAGGGCAAAGAGCCCGCGATTTCGTTTTGAAAGGGCAAAAGACCCACGATACTCAGCAGGGCGCGCGCACTTTCGTGCATGTCGCTCTCTTCTTTTTTGTTCAGGCGGAACATGGCGGAAAACACGCCCGCCCTGATATTCATATGCTTGGCTATCAACACGTTATCAAGTACAGACATATCCTTAAACAGGCGGATATTCTGGAATGTGCGCGCCACACGCATCTTCGTTATCTTGTCCGGCGTATAAGTTACCACGTCAGGGTACGCAGTTCTATCGCAGCCGGCGTACATCTTTTTCATCTTGCCGTGTGGGTGGTTGCTGACGATGGGCTTGCCGTTTAGCAGCACCTGCCCGTTGGTGGGAGGGTACATGCTCGTTACAACGTTAAAGGCGGTGGTTTTGCCGGCGCCGTTTGGGCCGATCAACGCCACGATCTCGCCTTCATCCACATGCAGCGAAAGGTTATCCACGGCCACCACGCCGCCAAACTGCATGGTAATGTTGTTGAGTTCGAGTATGGTTTTGCTCATGTGTCGTCACCCCCTTTGGGTGGCGCGCCTTTTCGTTTGAGGAATTTTCGCCTGAACCATTGCGGAAAGCGCATGATACCCTGCCAGGAAAATTCGTTTGTGCCCATAAGGCCGCGCCGGTAAAAGAGCACCACCACCATCAGCAATATGGAGAAGATGACCATGCGAAAGCCGGTGCGGAAAAGAGGCGCCTGCCACGTGCCGATATACAGCGGGGTATCAAAGAAGCGCAGCCACCATTCCTTGCCGGCCGTCACAAGAAACGCCGAAAGTATGCTGCCCGATACGCTGCCTATGCCGCCGATAACCACGATGAGCAGTATATCGTAGGTGAGCGCGATGGAAAACGTTTTTGCCTCGATAGAACGCATATACATTGCCAATAGCCCGCCCGCCACCGCCGTAAAGAAAGAGCTTGCCGTAAACGCCAGCTCTTTATGTTTCAGCAAATTTACGCCCATGGCTTCGGCTGCAATCTCATCCTCGCGGATGGATTTGAACGCGCGGCCGTAGGAGCTATTGATGAGAAGCACCATCAGCAGTATGCATATTGCCGCTATCAGAAAAGGCGTAACCAGCGAGGGTATAAGCCCGCCTGCCATTTCAGGGAAGTTGGGCACGCTTTTTAGCCCGTAGGAACCGTTGGTGATGCTATCCATCTGCGGGCTTGAAAATACGGCGCGGATGATCTCGGAAAATCCCAGCGTGGCAATGGCCAGGTAATCGCTTTTCAGGCGTAGCACCGGCATGCCTATGAGCGCCGCGAACAGCGCCGCCGCCAGCCCGCCCGCCAATATTGCAAGGAAGGGGAAGAACGACTGCACCCATGGGGGACAGTTAGCCATCGCCATGCGGAAATTGAGCAGTCCCTGGTTCACGCCGGTCATATAGTAGATACCGTTAAGGTTTTCGGCGGGTATGACAAGAATGCTGGTAACATATGCGCCTATAGACATAAAGCCCGCCTGCCCCAGCGAAAACAGCCCCGTAAACCCGTTGAGCAGATTCATGGAAACCGCAGCAATAGCGAGTATGGCGCTTTTTTGCAGAATGGCCACCAGCATGCCCTGCTTGGATGTATTGGCGTTCAGCCAATACAAAAACACTATGGCCAGCGCGATGATACATATATTTAAAATACGTTTTGTTTGCTTTTTCATGGCGTCACACCTTATCCGTACTTTTTTCGCCGAAGAGGCCCGTCGGCCTCAACAACAGCATCACAATGAGCAGCACAAACGTAAACGCGTCGCTGAAGGTGGAATAGCCAAGAGCGATCAACAGCGTTTCGCAAATGCCTATAAAAAAGCCGCCTACCACCGCGCCCGGTATGCTGCCGATGCCCCCAACCACCGCCGCAACAAAGCATTTAAGCCCCGGCATGGTGCCTGAGAACGGCGTGACGGACATACGGTCTGTAAAATACAATATGGAACCCACCGCCGCAAGCGCCGAACCGATAACAAACGTGATACTGATAACGGTGTTGATCTTGATGCCCATCAGCTGGGATGTTTCAAAATCCTTGCTGACGGCGCGCATGGCCATGCCCACCTTCGTGTGGTTGATC
>JAISXK010000145.1 GCA_031270585.1 Clostridiales bacterium
ACCGACGACCTCCAGCGTGACAGGCTGGCATTCTAACCAACTGAACTACCAGGCCATTTTTTGGTGGGCGCAGTAGGACTCGAACCTATGACCCCCTGCTTGTAAGGCAGGTGCTCTAACCGACTGAGCTATGCGCCCCGATCGCTTGCCGCCCGACCGCGCCCACACGCGCCAAGACGGCAGCCAGCTTGGCTGTCTAGGCTCTGCCGCCATCGTCCGACGGAGCTATTGCGCCAAAATGCACTCTAAAAAAATGGCTCCAAGGGTGGGACTCGAACCCACAGCCTATCGGTTAACAGCCGAGTGCTCCACCATTGAGCTACCTTGGAATATTGCGGCTTCTGCGAGCCGAATACTATCTTAGCACAAGCCCCCGCCAATGTCAACGGGAAAAGGGAAAATAATTCCCTCGGCAAAAATGGGAAATAATTCCATCAGCCTGTATGACGTTATCAAGAAAAATCCTGACAGCATACTTGACCCCGGCGCAGAACCGCAGGCGCGGAGGAAGGAGCGCGGCGCGGAGTTGCAAAAATGCCGATTGCCAAAAAATGCTTTTTTGATGTATAATAACAAATAATTATGCTGTTTCCCAAAGGAGAGCACACCATGAAGGAGTTAGCCAATTCTTTAATCATAGAAATCAAAGAAGTTTTGAAAACTGCCCGGCAGAACGCCGCCCGGCAGATAAACGCTGAACTGCTTACCGCATGGATGCTGAATACGCGTTGGGCGGCCTCTGCTCAAAGTACCGTGGCACCGCGCTCCGCCGGTTCGAGTCGTTTTGTTCGTGCTTTGACGGTTATAATGCCGAGACCCGTTTAGGACGGCTTGAAATCGGCAGGAGATAAAGCTGCATATTTACTATAATAATTATCTGTAAAGGAGTATTGCAATGGATAAAAACGGCATCCAATTATTTGAGGACAAGCGCATACGCACCGCATGGGACGAGGGAACGCAGGAGTGGTATTTTGCTATTGTTGATGTTATCGCCGTGTTGTCGGAAAGCGCCAATCCGCAAACATATTGGCGCGTTATGAAAAAACGCTTAAAGGATGAGGGAAATGAAACCGTTACGAGTTGTAACGGTTTGAAAATGACGGCTGCGGATGGGAAAAAGCGTTTAACGGACGTTGCCAATACGGAGCAGCTTCTGCGCCTTATCCAGTCCATTCCATCGCCGAAAGCGGAGCCGTTCAAATTATGGTTGGCGGCTGTTGGGCGGGAGCGAATCGAAGAAACGATAGACCCTGAACAGGCCATAGACCGTGCCCTCGAAACCTATCTGAAGAAAGGGTATAGCGAGGACTGGATTCATCAGCGGCTGCTGACAATTCGTGTCCGCAATGAATTGACAACGGAGTGGGACAATCGCGGCGTCCAAAAAGGCGTGGAGTACGCCATATTGACCGACGAAATATCAAAAGCGTGGTCGGACATGACCACACGGCAGTATAAGAACCTCAAAGGTTTGAAAAAAGAAAATCTACGGGATAATATGTCAACTCTGGAACTTGTACTGAATATGCTGGCTGAAGCTACAACGACGGAAATATCAAAAACTGTGCACCCGGAAACCTTTGAACAAAACAAACAGATGGCGCGGCGCGGCGGGCGCATAGCTGGAAATGCCGCCGTGAGATAGAGGCTGATACGGGCAAGCCGGTTATCACTTTCCAAAATGCTGCGCAACTTAATACATTGCTTACGGACATGATAGAGGGTGTGACTGGAGATTCCGGCGAAGAAGACAAATAAAAAAGGCCAGGTGCCAAAAGGCGTTATTGTCCTCGCATCCTCAGCCCGCCGGGAGCGGCGGAAGGGGCGGTATTGTTCGCCTGGGGCAGGGATGCGGCTGGGTCTACTGCACCGAAAACAGCCAAACTGTCCGAAAACCTGATTTCCGCAGAGGAACCCATAACAACGCAAATGTATGTCTGGCCGTCTATGTAAGCCGCCGAAACAAGACAGGAGCCGGCGTCCTCGGTAGAGCCGGTTTTCAGCCCTACGGCCTTTGGATAATAGTACCGGCTGTCGGGGTTTAACAGTTCGTTTGTGCTGGTATAGGCAACTTCCCGCCCATCGCCCCAAGTGTCGCTCATTTTATGGCTGCCCATGATTTCAGCCAGAACGTCATGAGCCAGACACGCTTTTGCTATCTGCGCGAGGTCAAAAGCGGTTGTATATTGCCCGTCCTCGTCGTAGCCATCGGGATTTGTAAAATTAGATGAAGCCGCCCCGATTCCTTTGGCCTTCTGGTTCATCGCATCGACAAACACGTCGATGGCCTGCTGCGTCCCAATGCCATGTTTGCCGGCTATCTTTTTCCCCGCATTTACGGCAAGCGTGTACGCGGCGTCATTGCCTGAGGGAAGTATCAAAGCGATTAAAAGCTGTTTGACTGTCAGCCTATCCCCCTTATTCAGCCATGCTACGGAAGAATCGGCGGCAATCATCTCCATCTCCGCGCCGACTGTGAACATATCGTCAAGGGGGCAATATTCCAGAACGGTTAAAGCCGTAAGCATTTTTACCGTACTCGCCGGGGCGATACGCTCATTGCTGTTTTTCTCATAGAGGACGGAACCGGTATCGATATTAAGCGCGTAGGCATTGGGCGCCGCAATATCCGCTGAAATGTGCTCCATATCCTCTGTGTCAGCGGAATTGACTTCTTCATGCGGCGAAGCGGTCTGCGCCTCCGAAGCCTGTACAAAGTCTTGCCCATCGCCCTCTGCGCGGGGGGAACCGTCGTCCCCTTGCAGCGGCGGCTTATCGGGTGATGCGATTGTTGCCGGCGTGGGCGGCGTGGTCGCGCTGCTGTCTGGCGTGCTGCCGTTGTCGCCGCAGGCGGCGAGGGAAAACATGAGCAAGATCGCGAGTGCAGGCGCGATTCGCCTTTTCATCATCATGGATTTTCACGAGATTAAGTATACCCAATTAACCTAAATTCCCTATCTCATATATAACCCATATCATCCAAAAGTCCTAAGAGCCAGAAAGCATTGCAATTTCATTACAAATTGCTCGCCAAGGTTGATTTCCGCGCCGTACATGGGG
>JAISXK010000127.1 GCA_031270585.1 Clostridiales bacterium
CTGCCGGCCGGTCTATTGCGGGATGAAATGGAATAGCCGGTTCGGGCCAACCTGGCCCAAAGCCGCGCCGGAGACCGGTTCCCGGCGGCGTATGCCCGCACAGGCCGCGCCCTTCCGGATGGAATAGCTGCGGCAGAGAAAGCTTGGCGGCGACGAACGAAAAAACCGAATGCGGGGCGGGCGGTATTTTCGTATCGCACAGGAGGCTGTAAAAGCGTGACGAAATATATATCGCTCCTGCGGGGCGTCAACGTGGGCGGCAAAAATAAAATATCCATGCCCGCACTCAAAGCGGCGTTTGAGGGACGGGGCTTTGAGAATGTCGTCACCTACATCAACAGCGGCAATATCCTGTTTGACAGCGATTTAGGTTTGCGGGAAGCGAAGGCGGCCTGCGAAGACATTATCGAAACGGGCTTCGGGCTAAAGATCGCTGCGGGAATGATCACGGCCGGCCACTTGACGGACGCCGCCGGACACGCGCCGGAGTGGTGGAACACCGGCGCGGACTGTACGCATAACGCATTATTCGCGATACCGCCCGCGACGGCGGATGAAATCTATGCGGCTATCGGCGAGGCGAAACCGGAATATGAGAAGGTTTTTTGTTACGGCAGCGTGATTTTCTGGTCTGCGCCGCTCAAGACATTCTCGCGGACACGTTATTCTAAAATCGTTGGGAACAAGGCCGTTTACAACCTGATCACGATTCGTAACGCGAACACGACGCTTAAACTGGCGGCACTGGCGAAAGGGGGCGATGCTTTGGGCGACGCAGGCGATTACCCCGTGGACGCCATGAAAAAGCACATCCCTCTCGGGCGTTTTTGACCTGATGCGCGGGGAAGCAATATCCGGCTGCCTGCGCGGAGCGAATCCGAGTATCCTATAAGGTTGTAAGAAAACAGACGCGCGGTTATATAAGAGGATCATTTCGGACGGCGGGCCGTTATACAAAAGGGATAAATATCGTTTGCGGGAGGATCGTTTTGAAAAAACAATACAGGCTTATCATGGCGATTGCAGCCAGTATTCTGTTCGTGTTCCTATGTTCCTGCGCAAGCGGCGAACGGACAGACCAGCCCGCCTATGAGCCGGATACGCTTGTCGTCACTTTCGAGTACGAGAAGCAATCCGGCTACGCGAGCAATCAGTTCGCAGTGTGGATCGAAGACATGGACGGCAAGCTCATAAAGACGCTGTACGCGACGCGCTTCACGGTGGGCGGCGGCTATAAAGACCGCCCGGAATCCATACCGACATGGGCGGAAAAGGCCGGCCTCGCGTCAATGGAAAAATCCGAGACAGACGCCGTTTCCGGCGCGACGCCGAAAATCGGAACGCTGTCCTATACATGGGATTTGACCGACAAGAACGGCGGCGCCGTTGCGCTCGGCGAATATAGATTCATTGTCGAGGGAAGTCTGCGCTGGAAAAACCGCGTCGTTTATTCCGGCGCGGTGGATATAGGCGGCGCGGCTGTCACCGTTCAAGCCGGCGCGGATTTTGTATATGAAGCGTCCGGCGGGCAAGCCGCGCTGACGGAAGATTCGCCCGAAAACAATATGATTGGCGCGGTGACGGCGAGCTTTGCGCCCGCACCGGAAAACGGGCCGGAAAATCGCCGTTTTTGCGCCAGGCGCTATATGCCCGCATAGCGCGTTTCGTGTTTTCATGGCTTACTTTCCATCGGGGTTCATTCCGTTTTGTAAGCATGGGGCTGTAGCGGCGTTTCCGCCGAAACACGCGATTTGCCTGCCGGAAAACCCGCGTGTTTCTTGCTTAGTGGGTCTGCCGCACTATGATTTGCCGCCGTCACTTTTATAGCGGCGTTGAAGTTTCGCTTCGCGGATCTGCCGCGCCGCACTCATACGCCGCGCCGCGCAGCGTTTCAATAGCGTGGGGAATAACCGGCAGCACAACATCCAAACATTCGCGCACGGCTTTAGGGCTGCCCGGCAGGTTGATGATGAGCGTGCCGCCGCGAATACCCGCCGCCGCGCGTGAAAGCATGGCCTTGTCGGTATACCGCATGCTGTGCATACGCATGGCTTCTGCAATGCCCGGCGCCGGCTTATCGATCACGGCGAGCGTGGCGTCGGGCGTAACGTCGCGCGGGGCAAGGCCGGTACCGCCGCTGGTAATGATGATATCCACCCTTTCACGGTCGGCAAGGCCGGTGAGCGCGTCGATGATTTTTTGCTTTTCATCGGGCAATATGGCGGTGTGCGTTACCGTAGCGACGCCTTGCAGCAACTGCGTGATCAGCGGGGCGCAGGCGTCCGCGCGTTCGCCCGCGAACGCCTTATCGCTCAATATGAGTATGGCCGCGCGTATCTCTTGCATATTCTTCTCCTCTCCCATAGCGGTTGTATATATGCCGTCTGTGCGTATAGGATAGTTTTTTGTTAGTATACCACCATGGAAGCAAAGCTTCCATGGTGGTATACATCGCATATCAATTGGCCGGAACATTGCCCGGACATAATCGTAACGATAGACTTGTCGCCCGATATATGATACATTGGTAAAGCGCTTGGCGCGATAACACGCAAAGGAACAACCATGCAATATAAGGCTATATTCCTGGATATCGACGACACATTGATAGGGGACACAAAGGTGGTGTCGCCGGGCAATCTGGCGGCCATAGAGCGCGCGCAGCGGGCGGGCGTGTTTATAACGGTCGCCACAGGCCGGGGGTATCGCGGCAGTTCCGCCATATGGCGGCAACTGCATATTCGGGGGCCGGTAATCGTATACGGCGGGGCGTGCATACGCGATACCCGTGACGATAGCGTGGTGTTCAGCGCCGATATCGATCCCGGGCTCATCGGCGAGGCGTTGGTGTTTTCCGATAAGCTGGGGCTGGTTTCGCAGATATACCAGGGCGATGCCGTAATCACGCGGGTGGATAACGATATTTCACGCAACTATGTAAAATTTTTGAATTTACCCTACGAGGCCGATGCGGATATCAACCATAAAACCTGGCATAACGTGCCCAAAATACTGGCCTTTGCGCCGCCCGGTAAAATAGACGGCATACTGAAAGCTTATGAAAAAGAGTTTTGCGGCAGGCTGAGTGTCGCCACATCCAAGCCCGGCTTTATAGAGTTGAACCGTTTTGGCGCCGATAAGGGCAGCGCCATGCTGCGCCTTGCAAAGCTTTTGGGCATCCGCCGCAAAGAAATTATTGCCGTGGGGGATAACACCCTGGATTTGCAGATGATCAAAAGCGCGGGTGTGGGCGTATGCGTGGGCAACGGGCAACAGGTCATAAAGGATATTGCCGACGATATCGCGCCCGATTGCGACGCGGATGGTGTAAAATGGGTGATCGCTAAATATATATTTGGCGAATAAAGGAGGCGGCGTATGGATAATGTCTCCGTTTCGGTTGAAGAGCTTGCAAACGCCTTGCAGCTGTCGGTAGAAAACCCCGGCCGCGGCGTGATTACGGTCGAAGAGAGCGAGATAAACCGGCCCGGTCTGCAGCTGGCGGGCTATTTTGAGCATTTCGCTTCCGGGCGCGTACAACTGATCGGCAATACGGAAATGTCCTTCATCAACCAGTTGCCGGCGCAGGCGTTTAGCGTGCGCATGCAGAGATTTGTGGAATTTAACCCACCCTGCATTGTGTTTTCGCGCACGAACAGGCCCGGGCCCGATCTGTTGGAGATTGCCCGAAAGGGGAATGTGCCTGTGCTGTTCAGCGACAAGGCGACGGCAAAGCTGAGCCATGCCATCACCTATTATATCGACAGGTTGCTTGCGCCGGTCATTACATGCCACGGCGTATTGTTGGATATTTACGGCATCGGCGTTATGCTGGTGGGCGAAAGCGGCATAGGCAAAAGCGAAACCGCGCTGGAGCTTGTAAAGCGCGGGCACAGGCTCGTCGCCGACGACGTACTGGATATTCGCCGCGTGGCGGACAATCGGCTTTCGGGCACAGCGCCGGCATTGACGCGCCACCTGATGGAGATTCGCGGCATCGGCATCATCGATATACGCTATATGTTTGGCGTGAGCGCCGTCATTGTGGAAAAATCCATCGATCTTGTGATCGAGATGGAAATGTGGGATGAAAAAAAGAGCTATGACCGCTTGGGGCTTGACGAACAAACCACTGAACTACTATACGTCAATGTACCCCGCATATTGGTACCTGTGCGGCCCGGAAGGAACCTGGCCATTATAGTGGAGGTTGCGGCGCGCAACTACAGGCTTAAAAAGCTCGGGTATGACGCCGCCAAGGAATTTGACCGCCGCTGGATGGAAGAACTGGAAAATCAGGAATAGGAGCGTGCCGCCCCATGTTACAGATAGGCTTTGATGTTGGCGGATCAAATATCGCCGTAGGCGTCGTGGATGACGATATGCGCATTGTCGCGCGCCGCAGCGCGCCGTTCCCTACGGGGGAACCATACAGCCATACGGTTGGCATAATGGCGGGATTTGTGCGGGCGCTTGCGAAAGAGTGCGGCGTGGACGCGAGGGCGTTTCAATCCATAGGCATAGCGGTGCCGGGAAATATCAGCAGTGATGAAGCGAGCGTGGTGCATGCCTACAACTTACAGTTCCACCATGTGCCGCTCAGGGCGGCCATGCAAAGCCATTTTCCCTCCGTACCGGTGTATTTGGGAAACGATGCCGACGTGGCGGCTGTCGCAGAGCTTTACGCGGGCGCGTTTAAGGGCCGGCAAACGGCGGTATTGATTACGCTTGGCACAGGCATTGGCGGCGGGCTGATAGTGGGCGGGCGCATGTTTAAGGGCGGCAGAAAAAACGGCGTAGAGCTGGGGCATATGGTGCTTGCGCACAACGGGCCCATGTGCACCTGCGGCACGCGCGGTTGTGTCGAGGCGCTATGCACGGCGACATGGCTGACGCGGCAGGGGCGTATCAGCGTGATTGAGTACCCCAAGGCTATGATAAGCACAAAGGCCGGCGGGGATATGAACCGGGTTTCGGCCAGACTGGTGATAGATTGCGCCAAAGCGGGCGACGCGATAGCGGGCGATATATTCGCGCGCTATGTCGATCAGTTAGGTTCGGCGCTGGCCTCCGTGGCAAACCTTATTGATCCCGAGGTGATTGCGCTGGGCGGCGGCGTAAGCCTGGCCGGCGAATTTTTATTCGCCCCCCTGCGCGAAAACACGTTAATGAAATGCTTCTTCGATACCTGCGGCGATATTGTGCCCGCGCAGATGGGCAACGACGCGGGCATTATTGGTGCGGCGATGCTGCAACGGCAAAGCGGCTGACGCCACAAGAACCGTTTCATGGATAAAGCCCGTCAAAAAAGATGCCGGATCAACAAAATAAAAAGGGCCGGCCCGAAAGCCAGCCCCTGTCAAAAAGTTCCGTCCGGTTTTCCGCTTACGCTCGGTTGCCCTGGCCGCGCGTCGGCGGGTATAAAGTACAAAGTAGTTCGTTTTGTGTCTTATTTTAAGGAGGAAGAACAGTCAATGAAGAATACTGTTGCTCCGGACGGAAGAAACTATCCCTTTGGCAAGACACGTCTTTTGTTCCTGCGCAATGTTATTGTAACACTCTTTTTAACAGAACACAACCCCTATTTTTGCTTTTTTCGGCTTATTTTATGAACTTTTTTCATCCAGAAATGGAACAAACCATGAACAGACCATTACAAATTTGTTAATTCATCGGAAAACGCCGGTATATAGGCTGGCTCGGCGGATGAGAGACTTTGCACGTATACGTTTTTTAGTCCGCTGTCAAGGCAATACGCCGTGGCGCGCCGGTATTCGCGTGCCGTAAGCCTGCGGTTGTAGGGTGGAGGCAACGCTTCGCTGTTGGGCGTGTATTGCCCCATCAGGGAAAAGCAGGTATCCTGCGGCAGGTGTGCGCGGATAAAGTCGATCACCCGGCGCGTATCATGAAGGCAGCCCGGCAGCACCAGGTGGCGCACAAGAAGTCCGCGCCGCGCGATACCCGCGTCGTCCAGTTGCAGCGTGCCCGTTTGCCGCTGCATTTCCAACAGCGCGGGGGCGGCGTATTGCAAATACGCTGCTGTGCGGGATATTTTTCCGGAGAGCTCCGGCGAAACAAACTTGATATCCGGCAGGTAGATATCCACCAGTCCATCCAGCGCGCGGATACCCGCTATGCTGTCAAATCCGTTGGTGTTATATACGACGGGTATGGACAGGCCCTTCGCACGGGCTTGCCGCAGCGCGGGTATGACGGCGGCCAGGTGGATGTTAGGCGTAACAAGGTTGATATTGTGCGCGCCTTTTTGCGCGAGTTTTAAAAAAACGGAAGCCAGCGCGCCGGCGTTTAGCGCCTGGCCACGCTGCTGTTGGCTGATATCTCTATTCTGGCAGAAGATGCAGCGCATATTGCAGCCCGAGAAGAACACCGCGCCCGACCCGCGCGTACCGCTGATGGGCGGTTCTTCCCAAAGGTGCAAATCCGCGCGGGCAACGCGGGCAAGAGCGTTCGCGCCGCAAAAGCCTCGCCCGGCTTCGCGGGCGGCGGCGCAGTCGCGCGGGCAGCCTATGCAGGGGGCGCTCGTCAAAACACGCGCCGCCCTATGATGAAATTGCGTTGGTAATAGGCGGTATGGCTGTCGATCAATACCCGGCCCGCCGATGTGGCGGCGTGTATGATCTGGTTGTTGCCAAGGTAGATGGCCACATGCGAAACCCGGCTGCCGCCGTCGGATTTATAGAACACCAGGTCACCGCGCCGCAACGCGCCCATTGAGGTGACGGCCTGCCAGTCGGTGTATTCGCTAAAGCCTGCGGCGTTGTAGCGCTTTACGCTCACACCCGCCTGGCGCAGGCTGTAATGCACCAGGCCCGAGCAATCATAGCTGTCGGGGCCCTCTTCGCCAAGCACATAGGGCTTGCCCAACTGCGCGGTGGCAACGGCTATCATGGTTTCCGCTCGGCGGCTGTCGCTGGCCGGCGCTATGGTGGGCGCGGGCGTAGTTTCGGGTACGGGTGAAGCCGGATCGGGTGAAGCCGGCTCGGGCGAAGCTGCTTCGGGCGTTGCGGGAGAATCCACGATATCCGGGACGGCTGTCTCCGGGGCGGCATCCGCAGGCTTGGGCGTCGCTGCGGGCTTGGGCGTCGCT
Source organism: Clostridiales bacterium (assembly GCA_031270585.1). Lineage (GTDB taxonomy): Bacteria > Bacillota > Clostridia > Christensenellales > CAG-138 > JAISXK01. Next base: position 7,109 of record JAISXK010000127.1, read on the forward strand.
GCGGGTTTGGGGGTCTCCGCAGGTTTGGGGGTCGCTGCGGGCTTGGGGGTCGCCGCAGGTTTAGGCTTAGGCGTGGGCTTGGGCTTGGGCGACGGGGTGGGATCCACCCTGTACTTTGCCTTTGGCGAGAATATTATATCGATATACTCCTGCGTCATAACAAGGTCGCCGGCGTCCATATTATTTTTTTTCGTAAACGCGGCCACGGCATCCTGTGTGGCCAGGCCGTAAAAACCATTGTCCTTGCCTTCGTAATAGCCAAGCTCGCTCAGCCTGCGTTGCATGCTTTTTATATCGGTGCCCTTATCGCCGGGGCGCATGGCATATGCTATGGCGTCTTCGGCATACAAAAGCTCTTGCAGGCTTGCGTCGGCGATACCCGTTTGCCTCAAGCCATATGTGCGCTGAAACAGTTGCACGGCGCTTTTCGTCACCGTGCCGAAATAGGTGGTGGGTTCGTCATAATCAAAATAACCCAACTCCATCAACCGCGATTGCAGCGCGGCCACGCTGGGGTGATCGTTTTCAAACTGCAGCGTGGGAAAGGCCGCGCGCACGCCCACTATGGACGGCGGCGTCGCCGTGGGAGTGGGGATTGCGCTTGCCGCGCCGGCGAGCGTGGGAGCGGGGGTTGCGCCCACCGGCATGACGGGCGGCGTGGGCTGGGATGCCAACAGCGGCGCCGCGTAAACCTCTTGCCGTAAACTGCCGCTGCGGTTTACCATAAGCGGGAGGAGCACGAACCCCGCGAGTACAAAACCGCACAGCAAAACAAGCCATACGCGCGCACGTTTGGCAAAGGCGCCGGTGTGGCGCGGCTTTTCGTTGGGGGGCGCGTGCTTGGCCATGTACAGTCTCCCTGCCGCCCTGGCATAGCGTGCGGATATTAAAACCGGGTTTCATATCCGCGCACTATGCCAGGGCATAGTGTGTTAGTATATATTTCGGCAGTTTTTTGTATAAACTAACGAAAAACGAAAAAAGTTACATTTGCGCGCTATACTTTGGCGCAATGGGGCGTCAACAGCAACAGCGCTTTTAAAAAGCGCGCCGGCAAACGCATACGGTTTGGGGGCAAAAAATTTAGCCGTATATGGCGCGCGCATTCTATGGTACAATTTTAGCGCAGGGTTGTTTCATTAAGAAGCGGCGGCAACCACGCAAGCTTGTATGGAGAAAGTGAAAAACAGGTATCAGGCCATGGTGTTACTATCGGCCCATAAGCTTGGCATGGCTTATGGGGAGCGTAAGTTGTTTCAGGATATATCCTTTGACATAAGCGAAAAGGAGCGTATCGGGTTTATAGGCGCCAATGGCGTGGGCAAGACAACGTTGCTGCGCGTTTTATCCGGCGAGGAAACGGCGACAAACGGCGAGGTGCATCAATCGAGGCAACTTGGTATTGGCGTGCTGGAACAAACCCCGGCGCTACTTCCCGGTGAAACGGTACTCGATTTGGCGCTGCGGGGGTTTCATCCGCTTATGCGGATCGAACGGGAACTGCAGGCTGTGGCGGCGGCGATGGATAAACACGGGGCGCCATTGGATACGCTCATCAAAAAACAGCATGCGCTGCAGGAGCGTTACCAGGATGGAGGAGGGTTGACATACCGCAGCCGCACGCGCGCCGTGTTGCGCGGGCTTGGCTTTTCGGATGAGTATATGACGCTATCGGCGCACGCGCTTTCGGGCGGGCAGCTAAATAAGGTGATGCTGGCAAGCCTGCTCATACGCGAGGCGTCGCTGTTGCTTTTGGATGAACCCACAAACCATCTGGATAACGCCGCCGTGGAATGGCTTGAGGCGTATCTGAACGACTATAAGGGCGCGTTTGTGGTGATCTCGCACGACAGATATTTCTTAGACCGGGTAACGAATAAAACCTTTGAGCTTACCCCCAACGGCTTTTTTGTATCCGAGGGCGGCTATACGCGGCATATCGAGCGGCGCTTGAGCGAACAGGAGTTTATCCGCCGCAAATACAACAATACCCAAAAAGAGATTCGCCGCATATATGGCATTGTGGAGCAGCAGCGCCGGTGGAACAGACAGCGCAATATCAAAACTGCGGAATCAAGACTCAAGCAGATCGAACGCCTGAAGGCCACGCTTATAGAGCCCGAGCGCCAAAGCGAGGCCGTGCATTTCACGTTCCGGGGAAAGGCGGTTGGCGGCAACGATGTGCTGCTTGCCGGGCATGTGAAAAAAGCTTATGGCGAACATGCGCTTTTTCATGATGTTTCGCTGCATATACGGCGCGGCGAGCGGGTGTTTTTGCTGGGCCCCAACGGCTGCGGCAAAACCACGCTATTAAAAATACTGGCGGGCAAAGAGGTTGCGGATGCCGGCGCGCATATGCTGGGCGCGGGCGTTAAACTTGCCTGTTACGAACAAAACATGCGCTTTGCGCATGAAGAAAACACCGTATTGCAGGATGTGTGGGATGCTTATCCCAAGCTTTCGCGCACACAGGCGCACAATGCGCTTGCGGCGTTTTTATTTAAGGGCGGCGACGTTAACAAACAGATCTCCATGCTTTCCGGGGGTGAGCGCGCGCGTGTGCAGCTATTAAAACTGATGCTGTCGGGCGCCAACCTGCTTTTGCTTGACGAACCCACAAATCATCTGGATATCGCTTCGCGCGAGGCGTTGGAGACCGCGCTGGAGGAGTTTGACGGCGCGCTTTTGATGGTAACGCACGACCGTTACCTGGTAAACCGTCTGGCGGATCGCGTGCTCTATATGAGCGATGCCGGCATTATAGAAACGATGGGCGGGTATGACGCGTATATGGGTGCGCTTGCAAGCGCCGCGCCCATGGAACAGGGCGCGCAGCCGTCCGGGGGCGATAGGCCCCAAAACGATTATCTGGCCAAAAAGGAGCGCCGGGCTGAGCTTGCGCAACTGCGCGGCGTGGTTTCCTCGCTGGAAAGGCAAATAGCACGCAACGAGGAGGAAATAGACGCCGTGGAAAAGCGGCTCATGCAGCCGGAAGCCCTTGAGGATTATAAAAAAGCGGCGGAACTTTCAACCTCGCTGGGGCGGCTGAAACAGGAGATTGCAAAGCTTTATGAAAGCTGGGAGCGGGCGGCGTCCCAGGCGGAAAAACTACGTGCGGAGGATTGATGAATGAAGGTATTGCGCTTTGGCCTGGGGATACGCTTTGACGTGATGGCGGGGGAGGATGAATCCGCCACGCCGGCACAGCTATGGGAAGAGATATTTTCCGTATTGACCACAAGCGACGTGAAGGGCCTGCATATCTATGGCGGGCATGCGCCCTACGAATCGGAGGATGCCTGCTACCTGTGCGTATTTACAAACGGCAGCCTCAAAGAGATGCGACTGCTTTATGACAAGCTCAGTATGGATGCCGGCGTGGGCATGTACCTGACGGCAAGCCATCCCTTCATACAAACAAACGCCCTTTTAAAGATCGAAGGGCTCGTCTATTACGGCGTGGTGCACGGCGACGGCAGTATTACCGGCGGGGACGAAACCCTTGCCATAACGGTGAACAAAAAGCACGGCAAGCGAAGGCCGCGGGGCAAGGGCATTGTGTTTTTACTGGCGCCCGGCCATTACGGCGCCATGCTTTCAAGCAAGCAGGCTATCCGCCGGCTTACGATTGCGGCGCGCAATATATTCCGAGGCGTGCGCATATTGCCGCTGCCCATTGCGGATGGCGGGCCGGGCACGGTTGACGCGGTGCTCAGTTTCTGCAACGGCATACGCCGCACGGTGTACGTACCCGGCCCCGCCGGCGGCCAGATCGAGGGAAGCTATGCGGTGCTGCGTGGTAAAACCGCCGTGATTGAAATGCCTGCGGAGATGGCGCGGCAGGGAAGCGGGGGCGACAGCTTTGGCCTGGGCGTGTTGATTCGCCGCGCGCTGGATGAAGGGCTGCATGAGATCGTGCTGGGCTGCGCCGGCGGCGGCATTGCCGATTTGGGCCTGGGCTGCCTTTGTGCGCTGGGCGTAAAACTGCTGGATGAGGACGGGATGGAGCTTGAACGGAAAAACCCGCAATACCGGGCGCTTGGCGGCATCGATACCGAGCTGATGCATGCCCGCGTCAAAAACACGCGCTTTATATTGATGGCGGATTATTTAGAATCGTTCGACGCCGCCGCAGCTAGCGCCAAAGACCCCGGGACGCGCGCATTTTTAGGACGCCTGCGGGGCATATACAATACGCATGCCGGGTACGATGTGTGCGCGCAAGCAGGCGGCGCGGCTGCGGGCGGGCTTGCCGCGACGCTGATGGCGTATTGCGGCGCTATGGTGCAACCAAGCGTGCAGGCGCTTTTCTGTGTCGCCGAAATGAGCAGAAGAATACGCAAGGTATCGCTGGTGGTTTCAGGCGAGGCGTACATTGCCCGCGCGGGTGAAGATAAAGACCGAAAACCGTCCCGCGTGGGCGGCAATGGGCCGTCGCCCGTAAAGGCGCTGCTTGCTTTGAGCGGCGAACACAATATCCCCGTGGCGCTGTTGGCGGGCGGGGCGGACGAAACGGAAAAGGCGGAACTCAACGGCCGGAATTGCAGTTTATTTATCACCGCGCCCGTGGATTTTGACGCCCATGAAAACGTGATCGGCGTTTACGACGACGCGGCGAACAGGATGTTCCGCTTTATCCGGCTGGGGCGTGAGATCGAGCGCGTTTCGGCGTGGAAAAGCGCAAATATCAAGGGAAAATACACGCGCTGATAATTGCCGCGATAAATTTGCGGGCTTTATCCTTTAAGCCTCGCCGAAAGGGCGCCGCCTTTCAGATGTCCCCTCAAAGACCAATTGCGCGTAGGATTTTTGCGTGCACGCGTTTTGATCGATGCGCAGCAGCGACAGGAGCCGCGACAGCGTTTCGCCCGCCGCCGCCCCATCCTCTCCATCCTCCATCATCAGTTCCAGCTCGATATAGCTTCCAAGCCCCTCCACCTCATCCAGGCAGATGGTGACATCCCCGGCGGCAATGCTTTCGGCGGCCCCGCCGCCATGGTATTTGTAATAGCCGCGTTTTTTTGAAACCGTGACGGATGGCCGGTAGCCCAGGCGCCGCAGTATGGCTTGCATATCCTCATACGACGCTATCCCGGTTTCAATCTCTTCCCTGGTTTTAGCATCCGCCTTTTGTTTGGGGCCCTTATATGTAATGTGGTTTTTCACGCCGCCATCCACGGATATGCGCGCGCGCAAACGCAGCGCCTCGTCGGTCTTTCTAAAATCCCGGTCGGGGCCGTTAAAGTATATATCTTTTTCATAGACCTCGCCCGCGCTTGCAAACCCCGCCTGCCGCAATGCGCGCGCGGTATCCCTAGGCGCGTCCACCCTGGCCTTTATTTCTACTTCCAGCACGCAAAATGTCCTTTCCTCCGCCCAAACCGTTTTACGCGTGTTACGAAAAAACTTTAAGGACCCGGCTTTAGGGGCAAAGCGGGCGGCAAACGCTCACCCTTCCCACCTACATCCCCGCGTACTGCATCTCGGTTTGGCGCTGGTTTTCCTCCATGCGCCGCCTTGCAATGGTGAAGAGATTTTTTATATACGCGTCGCTATCCTCGAAGGGGATTTCGGTATTTTCCACGATGCCGTAGGCAAACAGAAAATGCTCGTTGTTGCCCGATTCAAGGCGCTTTCCCAGGCTTTCTTTGCTTTGCCTGATCCGTTTTTCCGCCAGAGTCCTGTTACAGCCGGGCAATATCACCACGATATTGCCATGCAGGTTGTCGATCTTATCATCATTGCGCACATTGGCTCTGATACACGCAGCGGTACTCGTGCGCAGCTCATCGCCAAATTGATAGCCGTATGCAGAGTTCGCATAGGCCAGCCCGTCTATACGCAGCATGACTACGGAAAGCACACGATCCAGCCGCTTTGCCGTTTGCAATTCTCTCTTTAAATTTTCAATCGTGTTGATGGCGTCGGGTTCTTCCTGTCGCGCGGCGCGGCCAATATATTGCGCCCGCTTTACCGATTGCGCTATGATCTCGCTTAGCGCTTCCAGGTGCGCAACAAATTGCGCGCGGGTTGCCGCCGCAGGTTGCCGCCCGTCCGGCGGTTGCATGACCCAGTTTGCGATCGTGACAGTATCGAGCCTTACCGGTATGACAGTCAAGCCCGTTTCCGCTTCATGAAGCGCCTGATCCGCTGCGGCGCATCGTTTACACAGCGCCTTTATGGCAAGTTCGTCTTTCCAGGCGTCTGCGGATCCGCCGGGCGTCGTGATGGGCCTGCCCTCGGGCGTTGTGCATAACACCCACATGCCCGAAATTCTCGAGAAGCTATCCTGCAGCTTTTGCAGCGTATCGATGTTTACCGCGTGGGATAATTGATCATTCGCTTCCATGGCAACCTCTTTCATAATCCGCCGGGTTCATATAGATACATCATATGCGCGCCAACAACTTTCATAATCCGCCGGGTACGCATAGATATATCATATGCGCGCTATGCTTAGCCGAAACCGCCGCGCCAATGCTGCGGCCTGTGCGGATTGGCGCGCGATGTGGATTACTTATTATTATAACCCCGTCACGCGTATACGGGGCGCAATCTTTAAAATTTTTTGTCAAATTATCGTTAAAGTTTTAAAAGCGGGCGGTTTCTTGTTTTACACAACAATAAAGAGGGCCGTCCCGCCTGATTTTATCGGTTAAGGGCAAAAGCCTACTTGATTGAAATGCGTGTTTTGTTTATAATGGTCAAGTTGGGATGGGGGTTATGTTATGCAAAACAATCACAAGGGCAGCATGCGCGAGGTGTTGGACGCCTATGTGCGGCTCAACCAGACTTACGCCTTTTGCATGCAGCGCACGCTGCAAAAATATGGTTTGTATGAGGGGCAGCCCGCGATACTCTTTAAGCTGCGCGAGTTAAAAAACCCCAACCAGAACGATATCGCCACGGCGCTTCGCATCAGTAAGTCTTCGGCGGGCATTTCGTTGCGCAGGCTGGAAAAGGGCGGCTTTATACGCCGTGAGCAGGATAAAGCCGACAGCCGCTGCAACCGTATCGTGCTTACCAAAAAAGGCGAGGAATTCGCGCATTGGTGCGACCTGGATATGGACATGATGGCAGCCAACCTGATGGAAAACTTTGATGCCGAAGAGCGCGAGCGGGTGCTGGATATGCTGCGGCGCATGCAGGCGGGCCTGGAAAATATGCGCGCCCGCATCAAGAGTAAATAGCAAACAAATCAATAAATATCAAAACATGTTCGCATTGGCGGACCCATTTCAGGGAATGCTTTTCTTATGCAAACGAAAGAAAGAAAAGGCGGCAGTATATGGGGTATTCTTCGTTTTGACGAGGCCGACGAGGAGTTTGAGCTGCTGGAAAGCGAAAGGGGCCGGCCAAAGGCGTATACCCGCCCCGAAAAACCCGCGCCGCGTGAAAAACCCGCGCCCGCTTCACGTTTTCTTTTTGAAAATGAGAGGCGGCTTAGACAGGAGTTTCGCTGTAACGTCAACAGCGATATTTTGTTGCGCCGGTTCCGGCTGGGGCAGAGCGTGGACGCGCTGGCCGTATGTATGAACGGCATGGCAAGCGGCGGGATGATCAACGACTTTATACTGCGCCAGGGTATGCGGCCCGGCTGTATGGACGGCGCTGCGGGGTCGCCGGCGCGCTTTGCCATGGATAACATATTTGCCCAGCAGGAAAGCGAATGTACCGCCGATTGGCAAACGATCAAAATGGCTATTCTGGATGGTAAAACGGCCGTGTTTATAGAGGGCGACGAGCTTGCCGTGCTGATGGATACCCGCGGCTATGAAAAGCGCGGCGTGGAAAACGCGCAAAACGAAAAGGTGGTGAAGGGTCCGCAGGAGGGTTTTAATGAAAGCCTGCGCACAAACATCACCCTGCTGCGGCGGATCATTAAAACGGATGATTTCGTATGCGAGTTTCAGCATGCGGGCGGAAAAAACAACGTGCAGCTGGCTATCGCCTACCGGCAGGATGTTGTGAATCCCAATCTACTTAAAGAAGTCAAGCGGCGGCTTCATAACGTGCGCGCGCGCATGCTGACGAGCGACGGCGCAATCGAGCGGATGACGGAGCGCTACGGCCTTTCGCCGCTGCCGCAGGTGTTGTCCACCGAGCGGCCCGACCGCACGGCGGCGCATATCATGCAGGGGCACGTGGCGGTGCTGCTGGAAGGCAGCCCCACTGCAAGCGTGATGCCGGCCACCCTTTTTACATTGATGGCCACATCGGAGGATAGCTATATGCGCAGACCGCCGGGCGCCATATTGCGCATGGTGCGCTATATCGGCGCGGGTATGTCCATATTGCTGCCGGGGTATTTCATGGCGGTCGCCATGCATCATCAGGGCATGCTCTCCACCGAAACCATTGTCACCATTATACAATCCCGGGAGATGGTGTTCCTGCCGCTGGGGCTGGAGATGCTCTTTCTGCTTTGGGTGTTTCAGTTGCTGCGCGAGGCGGGCGTACGCGTGCCCGGCAGCGTGGGGCAGTCTATCGGAATAATCGGCGGGCTGGTATTGGGGCAAGCGGCGGTTTCGGCCAATATGGTCAGCACCGTGGTGTTGATCATAGCGGCGCTGGCGGGATTGGGTAACTTCACCATACCCGATTATTCCACGCAGATTGCCGCGAGCTATTTCAGAATATTCTTATTGTTGCTGGGTTGGGCCGGCGGGCTCCTGGGGCTGTCGGCCGGTATCGTGGTACTGACGGTATGGATGGCCCGGCTCAAATCCTACGGCGTGCCGTTTTTGGCGCCCGTTGCGCCCAAAACCTTTAAGGGGGGATCGGGCGGCATGCGCGGCCGGATCAATAGAAGGCAAAGGCCCGTGGATTATATCAATACGTGGGAGGAAGGCCAATGAAATTGAATCAGGGAAAAATTGGCCGCCAGGAGATCGTTTGCGCGGTGGCGATAACCGCATGCGCGAGCGGCATATTTACGCCCGGCAGCCAAACCTTGTACGCTAACGGAAACCCGGCGTACATTTCCATGCTGCTTTCCGCAGGGCTTGCGCTGTGCGTGTTTGGGCTGTTGGTGCGCGCTATGCGAAGGACGGGCGCGCATACCCTTTGGGAACTGTTGCGCTTTGGGTTGGGTTCCGTGGCGGGGCGTATCGCGGCTACGTTTTATACGCTGCTGTTTATCCTATCGGCGGCATCGCTTTTAAGCCGGTTTACGTTGCTTTTGGGGCAGTTTGTTTTTCCGCTCACGCCGGGATGGAACATACTCATTTACCTGCTGGCGGCTGCGTGCGTCCCCGCGTGGCTGGGATTGGAAGGGTTGGGCCGCGCGGCCAGGCTGCTGGGCTGGCCGATGCTGTTTAGCCTTACGCTTGCGTTGATACTGGCGGCGGGCAATTATGAGCCGTACCGGCTGGCGCCGTTCCCGGGGGATAGCATGCCTGGCCTGGCCGGTTTTGGCGCGCGCGGGACGCTCTTTTTCCTGCCGGCGCTTTTGGGGCTGTTGGTGGTGGCAAAGGGCGCGCACGGCTTGTCAAACGCCGGCAAAGCGGGGTATATCGCAAACGCCGTGAGCGGGGTGTTGGCGGCTGTGTGCCGGTTGTGCCTGGGCATGAGCTATTCTTATAAGGATTTGGCGCAGATGCATTCGCCCATGTACAGGCTGGCCACGGGCTTTAAAGCGGAGGGATATTTTTCCCGGCTGGATGTACTGCTCGTGTTTGGCTGGGCGATGGGCGGCATGCTGGCTGCGGCCTTTTATATCTATGCGGCCTCATACCTGTATACAAACGCCTTCGGGCAGGAGGATATACGGCCCTCTGTGGCGGTGTTTAGCGGCGTTGCGGGCGCGGCGGCGCTGGCGCCGCATCTGCAATTTGCGCCGCCGGAGGCGGTCATGGCCTTTTTATCGGCATACGGGTACATACTCATGGTGGCGCCGCTGCTGATGGCGGCCATGATTGCGCGCGCGCATGTAAAAAGAAGGCGGCGGGCAAGGGGAGGCGCGGTATGAAAAAAGCTCTGCGTATTGCCTGCGTCATTCTTTCGGCGGGAGTTTTTCTCATATGCGCGGCGGGCTGTATAGAACAGAAGAGTCCCGACGAGTATGGCTACGTAATGCTCATAGGCGTTGACGAAGGCAAAATGAAACCCTTCCATGTAAGCATGCTGCTGCAAAGGGGCGCGGATGATGACGAGGGGGATACGGCGGGCCCGCTCATTGCGGCGGAATGTGAGAACCTGTTTGAAGCCGTAAGCCTGCTGGAAAGCGGTCTGCCGTTTTCGCTGACACTTTCGCGCACATCCGCCATTGTGATAAGCGAGGCTGTGGCCAGCGGCGGCAAAGCTGAAGAACTGCTGGATGTTTCGTTGGGCATAGTGTTCATACGTTATCACGCAAATCTCATCACGGCGCATGGCCGCGCGGACGCGTTCCTGCGGAGGCTGCAAAGCGGTTTGAATAAAAACCTGACAAAGCTCGAAAAGGGTTTTGTGGAATTCAGCGAGGAAACGGGGTATGTGCCCGTCGTCACGCTGGCGCAGTTTTACGATTTGGCCTGGAGCGGCGCCGGCGACGTGATCGTGCCGCTTGGCGCAAAAGAGTTTGCGGATGAAGGCGAGGCCCGCCCCGCAAAGGAAAAAGCCGGCGGCATGGCTAACGGCACGCCCGGCGACAGGAACGCCGGCACAATCGGCGCACTGGCGGAGGAGGGCGTCATATACGCCGTGGATTTGTTGGGGGAAGATACGTTTTTGCCGGGATATATGACGCGCGAGGACGGATTGACGGGCGGCATGATGGGCAGCGCCGTGTTCAAGGGCACACGCATGGTGGGTGTGCTCAATGGCACGCACACGCAGGCGCTGCTGATGGCCACCGGCCATTTTCGCCACGGCCGCATGCATATCCCGCTGCCTGACGGCAAAAAGATCAGCGTGATGTTTACCGGTAAGGGAAAGCCCGCGACCACACTGCTGCTATATGATGAACCGCTGGCGTCGTTTAAGATAGATATTCACGCCGCCATCGAGCAGCCCGCCGGGGTAGCGAGCTATTCGCGGCAGGAACTGCGGCGCGGCATAGAAGGGTATCTGGAAGGGTTGCTGCGTGAAATCTTTTCGGCATGCAAAGCGGCGGGGGCCGATGTGTTTTCGCTGGGCAAAGCGGCGGTGGTGCAGTTTGATGACGCGCGCCGGTGGGAAGCGTATGATTGGGAAGGGGCCTATACCAAAACGCGCGCAAAATTCACTGTGGACGCGCAGATCGTGTTTGATTTCACGCGCTCACGTGTGGAATAGCGCGGCGTGCAAAGGAACAAAACAATGTGGTTTTTTATTGTGGCGCAGGGCGCCGCAGCGGTATATGCGGTAACTTACATGTGGTATTGCTGCAAGAAAAAACGCGCGCTCGCGGCGGCGGGCGCGGGGCTTTTGGCGTTGCTGGCGCTGGCCGCTGCTGCGTTGTTGATAAGCAAGCGCTGATAAGGTACTCATCCCTGCGCCGGAGGACGCGGTTTTTGAAATAGCCTGTCCATCTTGCCGCGCGCGCGCGCCCTTTGCCGGGCGGTTTGGGCCTGATCCACGGCAAAGCGCCCCTCTATTATGGTAAGCGCGTCGCCCTCCTTGGCGCCGGCCGGCAGCAAGCCCCGATCTACATGAATAAAGTGGGCTTCCGTGACCTCGCATATGGCGGTATTTCCTTCAAACCGGTCTATGATCATAGCTTGACACCTTCATCGCGCGGCTTATTGTTTCGTCAGGAAACAAGTATATTTGTATCATTTGGCATTTCACCGCGCTTGTCAAGCCCCGCTGCGGAGAATTTGCAGAGAACAGAAAAGAAATGATGACGGGAAAAGTTAATATTTATCGAATTTAATGAAATTTTATGGTATACTGTCACATAAGGCGTATGCACATGGTTGATAGAAAAGTATGAGAGTGTGTATAATAAAAAAGGTAACCTACGTGAATGGCATGCCTGCGGAGATATCGGCGCTTGATCAAAAAGGCGAAACCAGAGCGTGAGCGGTTGTCTTCGCCGGCACTCAGGGAATATAAAGATATGGATGGGGACGCTTAGCGGCGAAAGCCTGCGGGAGGCCAACGCGCAGTTTCTTAAAGATCGCCGGGAACCATGTATGGAGAGATCATAGCGGACAAGATGGACAAGGTCGATCAAGGCGGAAAAAAGAAACGACATAGCCCCTGATGGAGGCGATCATGCACGAAGAGAATGATGCGGTCTTGCAGGGTGTGTTGGATGCCATGCAGGACATGTTGCGTGTGCTTGATCTTACGCAGCATGTAGTGCTGATAAACAAAAGTTTTGAGAGTTGCTTTGGCAACCAAAAGGGCAGGCGCTGCCATGAAATATTTAGCGCCACCGGCAGTTGTATGAATTGCGTATCCAAACGCGCGCTTGCCACTTCCCGGCCGCAGCAAAAACACAGGCGGTTTCAAAACAAAATATACTGCATCAACGCGACGCCGTTGTTTAACAAAAGCGGGGCCGCCATCGGCACAGTTGAGGTGTTTCGGGATGTTACCGAGCAATACCGCCGGCAGGATGCGCTGCGTATACAGAACAAGCGCCTTTTGCGCGAGGCGAATTTGGCCGCGCGTATGCAAAGGGATCTTTTCCTTGCCCAAGGCCACCCGGATGAGCGGGTGCGCATGTTTTCGCGGTATTTGCCCGCAAGCAGTTTGGGGGGCGACATGTTTGGCTGCATCCGCCAGAGGGACGGGCGCATCAGCTTTTACATCGCGGACGTATCCGGCCATGGTATGGCGGCTGCCATGATCACGCTGTTATTGGCCAACGCCATGCGCGGCGCGCAGGTAAAAACCGCCGTGCAGATGCTCTACAGGGCGCGCGAAGCCTTTAGCGCCATGGTGAAGGACGAGCAACTATACGTATCCATGTTTGTGGCGCTTTTAGATCCCGTGACCGGCCGGCTTTCCTGGGCGAACGCCGGCATGAACGCCGTGCCGCTTTTAATGAACGGCAATAAATTAAAAGGGCTGTATTCCCCCGCGCTGCCCATATGCAATTGGGAGGATGAAATCATATATCGCGAGCAGCGCGATTTTATGGATGTGGGCGGAAGCATGCTGCTCTATACCGACGGGTTGCTGGATGAAAGATCTACAACGCTCACGGAAGAGGATCTTAAAACCCGCATCGGGATGCTGAAGGACGACACGCTCTTAAAATCCCTTGAAAAGCAGGTGCTGCAGGATCACGAGGACGACGTATGTATGCTGCTCATTACAAGAGCGCAGGGGATCCAAAAGGCCGATAACGATATATGTTAAACGCGTGGCCGGCCGGGCCGCGCTGCGCCATATAAAAATGATTGAGGAGGGGGTATCCTATGGCCTATGAAGAAATCATAAACGCCATAAGCAGTGGCTTTATGCAATTTTCTTTTGGGGATGCGGTGGATATCCTCATCATATCATGGCTGATCTACAAGCTGATTATATGGACGAGGGAAACCCGCGCCTATCAGGTGTTAAAGGGTTTTGCGATACTGCTTCTCATCAACTTTGCAAGCCAGTTGCTTTCATTGCATACGCTTGGCTACCTGCTGGGCACGCTTGTGCAGTCAGGCATCTTTTTAATCGTGATATTGTTCCAGCCTGAGATTCGGCGCGCCTTTGAGCATATCGGCCGCGGGCGCATATTCGATAACAACATATGGAAGGGCATTGTCGCGGGTTCGCCGGATACCGTCAGGGAATTGATCCGCGCCGTGCAGGATTTATCGCGCCGCCGCGTGGGGGCGCTGCTGGTGATCGAGCAAAACGTTGCCTTGGGCGATATTATTTCTACGGGCACGCGCGTCAATGGCGTGATTTCAAGCGCGCTGATCGAAAATATATTCGAGCCCAACACGCCCCTGCATGATGGCGCGGTGATCATCCGCAACGATACCATTATAGCGGCAAGCTGTTACCTGCCGCTTTCGGATGATACGGATATTGCCCGCGAGCTTGGCACAAGGCACCGCGCGGCGCTGGGCATATCCGCCGTTTCGGATAGCGTTACCATCGTGGTTTCCGAGGAGACGGGCACCAT
>JAISXK010000048.1 GCA_031270585.1 Clostridiales bacterium
ACCTTGACCATTTACACGCACCTATCGCAGCGCAAGGAAGATAACAGCACCGCGCAGCTGAACGACGTGTTTTCAAAAAAGGTTGCCAAAAGGTTGCCAGCAAAATGAAAATACAGGATATAAAAAAATAAAAACCCCCTAAAATGTCCTATTTTAGGGGGTTTTTATGGCGCGCCCTGAGGGATTTGAACCCCCGACCTTCTGGTCCGTAGCCAAACGCTCTATCCAGCTGAGCCAAGGGCGCACGAAACCGACGACGTTCATTATAGTCAAAAACGCGTAACCTGTCAAGCAAAACCTGCCGTGACGTAAGTGTCGTCAAAACCTGCCGTGACGTAAGTGTCGGCCTCCGTGATCACAGCTTCGTGATCACAGTCTTATGGCATAAAATGGCAAAGTCGCCGCACAATGACCGAGCAAAATGGCCATCATCCAACCCTCTCCCATGTCGTTTGTGGGCCGGCGGTTTTTCGTATTTGCGTAATTTTGCGATTGTTATTCCCCCGCCGCTTTGGTATGATGGGTATGGCGCATAAATAAGATAATGGTGCGCTCTTTATTCGTTTAAAAACAACCGTTTTTTAAACAAACGCGAACGGAGGTATATCGTGTTAAGAAGCATCAGTGGGAACGAGGCGGTAGCGCTGGCCGCCGTCAATGCGGGTGCGACCGTCATTACGGGCTATCCCGGCACCCCGTCCTCCGAGGTAATCGGCAGCCTGTGGGGGCGCGAGCTTTCCGGGGTGGAGGTGCAATGGAGCACCAATGAAAAGGTGGCGCTTGAAATAGCGGCGGCATCCTCTTGGGCGGGGCAGTATGCGCTATGCACCATGAAGATGTCAGGGTTAAACGTGGCGTATGATTCGCTTATCAGCATTGTTTACTCGGGCTGCACCGGCGCGCTGGTGCTCTACGTCTGCGATGATCCGGGGGTATCCGCCGGCATGCCCGAGCAGGATGTGCGCGGCTTTGCCAGGATGAGCGATATGCCCGTTATCGACGTATCCTCGGTAGAGGACAGCTATACGCTCACACAGTACGCGTTTTCGCTTTCTGCGCGCATCCAATCGCCTGTAATGGTGCGTTCGGTAACGGGTGTGGCGCTTTCGCACGCTGCGGTGGATCTGCCGGATATGCGACCGGCATTGCCACGCCCCCCTGTACTCGTAAAGGATATCGAAAAGTTCACCAAGGCCGGCGCGAAGATCTGTGTGGATCAGCACGCTGCATTGCTAATAAGCTTGGATACCGCCCAAGCGCTCATCCATGAAGACGGCGTCAACCCCCTTTCGCTTGCCGCAGGCGCTGTGGCGGGGCTTGTGGCGGTGGGGATAATGGGCGCCTATCTGGATGAGGGGCTGGCGCTTGCAAAAGCGCGGGGCACGCTGCCGCCGCTTTCCACCTTATGGGTAAAAACCACCGTGCCGCCGCCCGTTGAAGAGCTGCGCGCGCTTATTAGCGCGTGCGATATTATCGCCGTGGTAGAAGAAAATGAACCCTATGTGGAACATGCGCTACTGCGCGAAGCTTTCCATATGGGCCGCGCGGTTAAGCTGATTGGCAAGGATGACGGCACATTCTCACGGATTGGTTCCATGGATGCGGCGTCGGTAGCAAAGGCCGCGCTGCTTGCGTGCGGCATGCCGCCCGCCGAGGCGCACTATGCGGACACAACGGCGCATTGCGCGGTGCGGCCCATAGGCGTTTGCGCGGGCTGCCCGCACAGGGGCGTGTTTATGAGCATCAACGACGCCATCAAAAACCTCGGCTATAAAAAGGACGACGTAGTGGTCACGGGTGACATCGGCTGCACCATATTGGGCATGAGCCCCCCGTTCCACACATTGTGGACGGAAGTTTCCATGGGGGCGAGCATTCCCATGGCGCAGGGGTTTTATTACGCGGGCGTCAAAACGCCCGTCATCGCCACCATTGGCGACAGCACGTTTATCCATGGTGGCATACCGGGTCTTATCAATGCCGTTTGGAACAACACCGACATCACAGCCATCATTATGGATAACGGATGGACGTGTATGACGGGCATGCAGGTAAACCCCGGCACCGCAAGCGCTTTCCAGCGTTCGCCTCAAAACCACCGCGTGGATATCGCCAATATTATACCTGCCCTGGGCGTCGAGCATTTTGCCGTGGTGGATCCTTACGACATAGCGCTCACCACCAAAACGCTGCAGGATATGGCGAAACTCCCGGGCGTCAAGGTGCTCTTGGCAAGGCGCGAATGCGCCATACAAGCCAACCGGCGCAAAATCAAATATGCGGATATAAAAGTAGATGCCGGGAAATGCACATTTTGCAAGCTGTGCGTTATGAAAACCGGCTGCCCCGCGTTAACCGTTGCAAACAATAAAGTGGCCGTAGATACAAAGCAGTGCAACGGCTGCGGTGTTTGCGCGTCCGCATGCAGGTTTGGCGCAATTAAAAAGCAAGAGGTGCAGGCATGAATATGAATATTTTTATGGTTGGAGTCGGCGGCCAGGGCGTGCTGACGATTGCGGAACTTCTTGTTGCGGCGTCCATCGCCAGGGGCTTGGACTGCATCTTTTACCCCACAAAGGGCATGGCGCAGCGCGGCGGGTTTGTAAAAGCCCAGTTGCGCATAGGCGAAAAGCCCGGCGGCCCTGATATCAGTCTGGGCGGTGCGGACATCGTGATCGCAATGGAACAAAACGAGGCCCTGAAGGCCGTGCCTTATTTAAAGCAAGGCGGAGATATGATCGTGTATGGCTACAGATGGCTGCCTACGGACGCCATGCTGGGCCGTGCCCCCTACCCCGACGCCACGCAGGTGGAAGCTGCGGCACAAACCAGGCAGGCGTGCTATACCTATGTGCCTACAGAAAAGCTCATGGGCGGCGGCGGCGAAAATATATTCCTGTTATCCGCTTCGCAAAAGCATACGGCGCTAAAGGAGCTTTTCAGCGCAGAAGAGCTCTTTGCCGCTGTTACACAACGGTTCCCCAAATTTGTTGAAAGCAACAAAAATGCCTTCCGGTGCGGGCAACAGGTATAGGGCGGCATGCCCAAAAGAAACGCGCTTATTTTCGCGTGAGCTTTACCCAATACCCTCCGCTTCTGGCCTGTATAAAGCGTGTAAAATCGCGAAGGTGCGGCGGGGGTACGGGGCTGTATTCCTTAGGCACTGCCGTGATGATCATGTCGTCGTTGCCACAGCGCATGCGTCCCTCCAGGTAAAATCCGCCGCCGTGCTGCTGTATCCGCGTCCATGACGAACCCGGAAACTGATGCGGGAATGGGTTTTCTACCTTTTGCGGCCCCGGTTGTAGCTGCGGTTGCGCTTGCGGCTCCGGTTGTGATTGCGCCTGCGGCCCCGGTTGTAGCTGCGGTTGCGCTTGCGGCCCCGGTTGGGGCTGCGGCCCCGGTTGTAGCTGTGGTTGCGCTTGCGGCTCCGGTTGCGGCTCCGGTTGCGCTTGCGGCTCCGGTTGCGCTTGCGGCTCCGGTTGTGGTTGCGGCTGCGGCTCCGGCCGGGGCGGACGTATTGGCCGCCAGGACGTTGCCGCACCGTCGTCGGTTATGGGCATGCCCGTAAATATATCTGCGGATATATGATTGGGCGCACTTAAGTCTGCGCCGCCAAACAACTCGGGTATCAGCTCGCGCGGGGTATGGGCGGCAATCTCAAAGGGGCATGACCCAAACCCGTCTCCCGGCACGTGGAAGGGGTACGTGACGGCCTGTTTATTCACGCCTGCGCCGTTGACACCTGCGCCGTTGATATGGGCAATTACCGCTTCCTTTTCCGTTTGCGCGGACAAATAAGACGCAAAGCCGTCCGCCGCCACACAGGCGGCGACCGGCGGTTCCTTCCCCAACACCGCCGCGTGACGTGCAGGCGGCGCGTTCCCCCCGTCCTCTGCCGGTTCTGCGGCATCAATCATGGCGTCTTCCCGTGCTAATGCGCCTATCGCCTTGCCAAACGAAGGCTGTGGCGGCGTACCCGCTTCCTGCGCCGGAATGTTTGCCGCAGAAGGGATATGTTGATCCCGCTCAAGGGGCGCGCAGGTGTGTGTGATATTCTCCTGCGTAAAGGGGACAAACTGTGCCCGCAGGCGCGCCATGGCCTCGGCAAACGCATCCTCGCAGCCCTTTACGGCGCCGCAGCACACGCAGACACCCTCGCCATTCATGGCCGCAATGCCGTAGGGCACATCGTTGCCGCGAAGCGGCGCGTCAGTGCCGTGCGGATGCAAGGCGCGCGCGCCGTTGTTCGTCAATAAATACAATTCCTTCATCAGCGCCCTTTGCGCGTTGCCGCAGCGCAGCGCAACATTTGCGTAGTTATCCGTGCGGCGCATGCGCGCGGTGGCGCAATAATGGCCCGTAAGCGGTGAATGCATGGGGATGACAATCATATTTTGTTCCATGGCGACCTCCTGATTGATGCCTCTTCTCAATACTATATGCAGCATATTTCCCCGTTACGATAGTTTTCTCTTGTGGTATAATGGGTTTGCGACAAAGTCACCGGTTTGAAAGGATGGATGTGAGAATGCATTGCCGGTTTGCGCCGGAACAGCTTCCCATGGAGGCGACCCCGGTAGATAATCTGTTCATACTCGAATACATGCACAACGCAGATGTCACCCAATTGCGTGTGTACCTGTATGGGCTTATGCTGTGCCGCTACCCTTCGTTTCATTCCGCATCCATGATGGAGGCGCTCTCGCTTAGCGAGCAGGAGCTTATCAACGCGTTTGCACACTGGCAGCGCGAGGGATTGGTGCGCATTATCAGCGCAAGCCCGCTGGAAGTGGAATACATCGCCCCCTCCGAGCGGCAGGCCGGCCCCATGTTGCTGCCGGGCAAGTACGCGCAGCTTGTGCAGGCCGTGCAATCGCTTCTGGCGCCGCGCACCTTGCGTCCCGCCGAGCTTCGCCGCGTGTATGACTGGGTAGAGGTCTATAATTTGGAAGAGTGCGCCGTCATCGAGCTAATCTCACACTGTTTGGAGCGCAAAGGCCCCCGCGTCAGCCTGAGCTATATCGACACCGTAGCGCGCGCCTGGGCGGATGATCATGTGCATACGCCCGCCGAAGCCAAGGCGCACGCAGACGCCTTCCAGGCGCTTACCGGCGGCGCCGCTTCCATATTAAAGCGCTGGAACCTTTCCCGGCTCCCTACGCAGGATGAGCTGGCGCTCTATGAAAAGTGGGTAACCCAATGGGGCTATACGCAAAAGGCCATTTTGGCTGCCTGCCCCGCCATGACAAAGGCCGAACGGCCAAGCTTCGCCTATCTTGACGGCGTATTGGAGCGGCTGCATACATGTAAGCTGCACAGCGAAAGCGATGTCGCCACGCACATCGCCGCTGCGGATGAAGACAGCGCTTTTGCCCGGGAGGTGTTTTCGCTGCTGGGCGCCGGCCGGGCCGCGCGACCCAACGAGCGCGCGCAACTCAAGGCATTTTTGGATGCAGGGCTTTCAAAGGAGATTTTGTTTTTCGCGGCCAGGCAAGCGGCCGGCAAGGAGCGCCCCTTTGGCTTTTTAAAAAAGCTCTTGGGGGATTATGTGGATAAGGGCGTGCGCACGTTGGATGAAGCGCAAGCCGCAATGGATGATCACGCCGGCGCATACCGGCAAAAAACACAAAATCCCGCCAGTATGGATTATCCGCAGAAGCGTTACACCGATGAGGAACTCAAGCATATTTTTGTGAATTTGGATGAATAGCCATGTCATACCATGATTTATTAGAGCAATATGGGCGCGTCCGCGCCAAAGAAACGAGAGCGCTTGACGCGCGGCGCGCACACGCCAAAACGCTCGATAACGCTTTTGTAACGATTGAAAGCAGGCGCACAGAAGCGCTCGGGGCGCTTGGCGACGCCGTGCGCCGGAGGCTTGGCGCCACTGTGGCGGCCGGCCAAACGCGCGCGCTGTTACATGCGCTTGATTTGGAAGAGCAAACGCTTCTCAAAAAGCACGGCTTGCCCGAAACCTATTTAACGCTGCATGTGCGCTGTCCGCTCTGCCGCGATACCGGCTTTACCGGCGAAAGGGAGCGCCGCATATGCGCGTGTATGGAGGCCGCTTTGCTTGAAGAGCAGCGCGCAAGCTCCAAGCTTGATCCGCGCGAAACCTTCGAGACGTTTGACGAGAACGTGTTCCCCCGGGGCGCGCAACGCAACCAAATGAAAAGGGCGCGCGATTTCGCGCTGCAATACGCCCAAAGCCTGCCCCATACGCAAAAGCACAACCTTGTTTTTTTGGGCGAGGCTGGTCTGGGCAAAACGTTTTTGCTCAACTGCATTGCCGCGCATGCGTTTGAGCGGCGTATCGCCTTTAAAAAAGCCACCGCCTATACCATTATCGACGAGGTGCTGCTAAGCATCCGCAGTGGCGCGCAATCCGTCATACCGCATTACATGAGTACGCCGCTTTTATTGATGGACGATCTTGGCGCCGAGCCCATGCTCAATAACATCACGCGGGAATATATGTTCTGCATACTCAACGAGCGCCGCAACGGCAGGCGGCACACCGTGATCGCCACAAATCTCACGCCGGAAGCATTGCAGCTTCGTTATGGCGAACGAGTGTTTTCACGATTGATCAGCGCGGACGACAGCGACGTGCTGCGATTAGAGGGCCAAAACCTGCGGCTTGCCGCGCGTGTGGAAAACGGGTAACGGACTATGAACGGCAACGCGTCTATCACGCTGCTTGCGCCGGCAAAGCTCAATCTGGCGCTCGATGTTTTAAACAAACGCGCGGACGGTTACCATGAGCTGGATATGCTGATGGTGAGCGTTTCACTTTATGATACGCTTAGTATGCAGCCTTCTTCCACAAGCCATGTAAGCTATACCGGCATGGCGGCGCCTCAAAACGATACCGTCACCCGCGCGCTCGCCGCCTATCGCATGCGCACACGCCGTCATTGCGGCGCCCGCGTGCAAGTGCAAAAGCGCATACCAACCGAAGCGGGACTTGGCGGTGGCAGCGCCGACGCCGCTGCAGCGCTACGCGGGATGCAGCGCTTTTACGGCGCGCTTTCTTCCGAGGCTCTGCTGGATGCCGCGCTGGAAGTCGGGACGGATGTGCCCTATTGCCTGCACAACGACGCCTGCCGCGCCGGTGGCGTAGGCGAAAAGCTTATATACTTACGCACGCCGCGGCTGCCGCTTTGGTTTTTAATACTCAAGCCGCAGTCGGGCATATCCACAAGCAGGCTGTTTTCCACATTGCGGTTGCCCGTCGCGCATCCCCGTGTAGATTTGGCCCAGCAGGCGCTCGTCACGGCCAACAGCGCATTGCTTGGCTCCTTGCTGCAAAACGCCCTGCAGCCCGCCGCTTGTGCCATACTGCCCGAGATTGATGCCCTCTGCAACGCCCTGCTGCAACGCGGGGCGCTTGGCGCGGCTATGACGGGATCTGGTTCCGCCCTGTTTGGTTTGTTTGCTTCCGAGCAAACGGCACGCCGGGCACAGACGCATTTTTCCGATTGCGCATTTCATTTTGTATGCAAAAGTATACGGCCGTTTGAGATTGATACTTTATAAACGAACCCGCAAACGGGTTCTTACCGGCGCATGCGCAAGCCTTTTCGCAAGCCTTTTTATAAACTGCGCTTTTTGCGGCACGGCATTCATTACCATTTTAACGGGAGCGCGCGGCATTTTTTGCTTCATACGCGCGTGCATACGTATATGCCCTAAATATTCCTGTTTTCGGGTGTTTTTTTGCAAAACCTGCAGCGGACTTTTCATGCTTTCATCATGCATATGCATGTATGTAAGCGCATTCGCGGGACATGTGTATAACAGCAAAATGTGGACGGACTGCGGCAAGAAAAACTGTGCATAACTTTGTGCATACTGTTCATAAGATTCTGTATATTCATATTTTGCGCGCGCATTCACACGCATGCATATGCTTTATATTTATACATCGAACAAGGTACGACTCTTCAAAAAGGTGTATTTCCCCAGTTTAAACATAGCGCGTAATGAAAGGCGCGGTTTTTTGGCGGCGTGAAGGATATAGGGCAGAGTCCCTGAATATGATGAAACAAAAGAGCATAGCCGGCAATCTCCAGCCTCGGTTTGCCGGCGAGGAGGCGGGCGCAATGGAAAAGCAAAAAACCCCTCTGGGCAGGTTTTACGATTGGCTGGGCGTGCTGTTGGCGGTATGCCTGATCATGTTTTCTTTAACCGGCAAAATATTGTTCGCGCCGGCCGAAGAGGACGCGGCCGTATCCGCCCCCGCCGCAACGAGCGACGGTTCGGTAATCGTAGTGGATGCCGGCCACGGCCTGCCCGATGGCGGCGCCGAAAGCCCCGGCGGCGTAAAAGAGGCGGGGCTGAATCTGGCCGTTGCCAAACTGGTGGAAAGCGGGCTTCAGGATGCGGGGTTTACCGTGATCATGACGCGCACCGGTAAAAACGCGCTTGACAAAACCAAGCGGGAGGATATGGCCGCAAGGCGCGCGATTATGCGAACCGATGGGGTATCCGCCGTGGTGAGTATTCATATGAACAAATTCAGGGATCCCGTCGTGCGCGGACCCATGGTGTTTTATATGAAAGGCTCGGCAAAGGGCGAATGGCTGGCGGCGTCCGTCATCGAAAACGTTTGCCGTTCCATCGGCGACCCCAAACGCAACGCCAATCCCGGCGATTATTATGTGCTGCGTGAAAGCGTGGCGCCCGCCGTTATTGTGGAGTGCGGCTTTTTAAGCAACCCCGCCGATGAGCGCCTTTTGCAGGATAAGGCGCACCAAGAAAAGCTGGCCTGCGGCATTGCCGCAGGTATCGCGGCTTATTTTGCGGCCGATCGATGAACCAGGGCCGGCGGAAAACTTTTTTCGCCGGGGCCACGGCATTTTGCATCCCGCGCTTTGCGCTACCCTTCGGTCTGATGATTTTATGTGAGGGCATGACGCGCAAGCATGGCGTGCTTATGCGCTTATTGCCCGTGCTTTTCCTGCCATTCTTTAATCTGCTGCATACGGGCCTGCACCTTTGCTTCGCTACCTTGACAGGTGGGCAAATAGTATTCGCGGCCCACCAGGTTATCGGGCATGCATTGCATGTTGGTAAGCTTGTCTTTTGTATCATGCGCATACTGGTAGCCCCCGCCATAGTTCAATTCCCTCATCAGTCGGGTGGGCGCGTTGCGTATTACCAACGGCACGGGCGCGGCCAAGGTGTTGAGCGCATCGCTGCTGGCCGCCTGGTATGCTTTATAGAGCGCGTTGCTCTTGGGCGCAAGCGCCATATAGGTAACGGCGTGCGTCAGGTTTACGCTGCATTCGGGCATGCCTATATAATGGCTTGCCTGGTATGCCGCCACCGCGATTTCAAGCGCGCGGCTGTCGGCCATGCCGATATCCTCGCTGGCGAAGCGTATCAATCGCCGCGCCACATAGAGCGGGTTTTCACCGGCTTCCAGCATGCGCGCGATCCAGTAGATGGCGGCGTTTACATCGCTGTTGCGCATGGATTTATGTAGCGCGGATATGATGTTAAAGTGCTCTTCGCCGTTTTTATCATACAGCAGCGTTTTTTTGTTGATGCACTGTTCTATAATCTCCTGCGTGACCACGGTTTTTTCCCCGTCAAAAGCGCCGTTGAGTACCACCATTTCCAAGGTGTTTAGCGCCACGCGCGCGTCGCCGTTGGCAAACCCCGCGATCACGGCCAGCATATCCCCGGTAATTTTCACTTTTTGGTTGCCAAACCCCCGCGGGCTGTCTAACGCGTTTTTCAAAAGCGTTATGAGGTCTTGCGTAGTTAGCGGCGCGAGCACAAATACCTTGCAGCGCGAAAGCAGCGCGGCGTTCACCTCAAAGGATGGGTTTTCCGTAGTGGCCCCAATCAGCACAATGCTGCCCTTTTCCACAAAGGGCAAAAAAGCATCCTGTTGCGCTTTGTTAAAGCGGTGTATTTCATCCACAAAGAGTATGGTTCTTTCCCCCATCACGCGGCTCACTTCCGCTTCGCCCATCACCCCTTTGATCTCTTTCACGCCGCTCGTCACGGCGCTGAAGTTGATAAACCTCGCTTTTGTTTTGTTGGCGATAATGCGCGCGAGCGTGGTTTTGCCAACACCCGGCGGCCCCCAAAATATCATGGACGCCACCTGATCCTGTTCGATGAGCGTGCGCAGCACCTTGCCTTCCCCCAGCAAGCCGGTTTGACCTACGAATTCGTCCAAGCCTTCCGGGCGCAGGCGGCTGGCCAGCGGGTTATTTTTTTCTCTATCGTCAAAAAAAGATTGTTGGCCCATGTTTATCACCCATACCAAACGCTATCGGCCTATTTTACCACATCCATGCACCGTGAACGGAAACCCATCCATAATATATTATAGCTTACGCTGTTCGGGTTTGTAATCCGTCGCTTTTTGTTATATCGTATACATAGTAAGGATGCAAGGTTTATATTAAGAAAGTTTGTGCAAGGTGGTTGTATGGAGCTTTCCTCCTTATTCAAGAATACTTCCGCTTTTCTGCCTCGGCCCCGCGTTGACGCGCTGTTGCGGCATGCCTGCGCACAGCCGGTCGTGCATGTAGCTGCGGGCCCGGGTTACGGCAAAACGCTGGCGGTGGCAAGTTATGCGCAAAAAACGTCCGCAGAGGTGATATGGCTTTCCCTATCCCTCCTTGATAACGCGCCCTGCCGCTTTTGGTTTCGTTTTTTGGATGCGGCCGCTCCCGTCTTGCCGGCGCCTGTCTGCACCCGGCTTAAGCAGTTAAACTTTCCTGATGGTCATGTGAAAACGGCCTCAATACTGCGATTGCTTGATAAAGCTTTTTGCGCGCATTCATCCATATTGTTGGTGGCGGATAATTATTCCCGCATAAACGAGCCCAGGATCAAGCTCTTTTTTCACATGCTGGCGCATGCCGGCGTCAACGGCCTGTGCGTGCTTCTTATCAGCGATAACCTGATGGAAATTGCGCCCGGTAAGCCCATCATCGGCATAAACGATTTAAAGTTCACATATGAAGAGACGCAAAGCCTCTTTGCTCAAAATAACCTCGCCGTGCCGGCGCGCACGGCGCGTCAAATCCACACGCTCACAAACGGATGGCCGCTTGCCGCTTGCCTTTCTTTGATATATATGCAAAGCAACGGGGCACCGTATACGCCAAGCGCGGGTATAGAGATCATAGAAAGGCTTTTTGACGCGCGGTTTTTTTCCAATTACGGCCCCGCCATGCAAAAGCTTCTGGTAAAGCTATCCTTGCTGGGGCGCTTTACCTGTGAAATCATGCATAAACTTGGCGGTATTTCGCCCGGCGAAGCAACCGCCATGGTATACCGTAACATATTCATCCATACCTGCAACGTCCCAGGCGTTTATGCTTTTAAAAACACCTATGGAACATTTTTGGAAAAGCGTCAGTTTATGCTGACAGATGAAGAAATATATGACGCGTATTATGAAGCCGGCAACAGCTTTTACGCCTCAAAGCAATTTTATGACGCCATTGACTGCTTTGCGAAAATAAAGCATTACGATAAGCTTTTATCGGCCATAGCCTCGCAAACAAACGAGCCTTTGGGCCTTGGTGCTGGGCGGGCGGATTATTTTTTGACGCATTTGAACGCCATGCCCGACACATTTGTGAGGGCCAACCCGCTCGCCGATTATCTTAAAGCCTGCGCGCTTTGGGAGAAATTACATATCGAAGAGGCGCAAGTTTTGCTCACGCGACTCGAAAGGCGTCTGCTGCACACATCCGCCTGCCTCCATAAAACCCTGCTGGGCGAGGTATATACGCTGATGGGCCAGATTGCCCTTATGCAAAACCGTGAAGATTTTGGCGAATATTATCGCCGCGCGTGCGCGTATATGCCTGGCGGCGGCAGTCTCAGGTACAAAAATGTTATGCTGGTAGGCAATATCGATGTACTTATCATGCAGGGTAACGCGCCAGGCGCGTTGAAACGCATGGATGACGCCATGCATAAAAACATGCCCTATATAATAAAGGCCGTAAATAGCGGCGCGCATGGCCTGCAGCATTTGTTTTCGGCGGAAGCCGCATACAACCGCTATGATTTTACCCGCGCAAAAACATGCGCCTACGAGGCCGCGTTCAAGGCACGCGCTCATGGTCAGCACGATATCTTATGCAACGCCCACGCGCTTTTAGCGCGTATCGCGATGATGGAGGGGGATTACACGCTGCTGCATACACAGGTGCATAGCGTAAAGGAGCATATCGAAAGCAATGGCATCGTTTCACTTGATCATTTAAAGGATACCGTTATGGGCTGGTTCCACTTAAAAATGGGCGATTACGAAAAGCTGGCGCCCTGGCTCACCGCACGCCCATTTTCCAACAACGCGCAGCCGCCTATCGCCTATGGGCGCGACAGGCTGCTGTTTGCCAACTATCTGCTGCGCCTGGGGGAACACCACGAGCTTTTGGCGCTTTCACGCTGGCTGGAGGAACTCTATACAAGACGCGGCCTGTGGTTGGACAAGCTTCAGAATTATGTTATGCGCGCAATTGCCTGTTTGCGTCTGCTGGATACCGGGGGCGCGCTTGACGCGCTTTATCTTGCTTATGATATGTCTTATCAAAACAATGTGGTTTCACCCTTTGCCGAAGGCGCTTCGCAGATGCAGGATCTCGTTCTTATTGCCAAAGGGGATAAAAACAGAAGCTTTAACCGCTCCTGGCTGGATAGCGTATTTGAAAAAGCCGCGCGCACCAACCGCAACCAGGCAATATTGAGAAAGGATTATAATAAGCAACATTACCCGCGCCAGCACAACCCGCTGGGGCTGCGGCAATTGGACATGCTCTCGGATTTGGCTCTGGGGCTAACCCGCGAACAAATAGCGCAAAAGCGGTTTGTGAGCGTCAATACCGTAAAGACCACCATACGCAATATCTATAAAAAACTTGGCGCGCAAAACCGCGCGGAGGCTATACGCCTTGCAACCGCGCAGAATCTTCTTGATTGACGTGAGTAAAGGAGCGATGTTAAGCTTAGTACGCCAATCTTAAACCCGGTTTACCCGTTAAGATCAGGCGGCCTTGCGGTGTCGCGCATGGGTAACTGTGCGTACACCCTGTTTGTCATTCGATGGCGGCATGGAGGAAAACCAGATGAACGCGCCAAACCCAAACAACCCGCATCCCGTGCCGGGCTTTGACGTTGTCTACGTCAAGCCGGTAGTCACGAGCCCGAATATCATCGTCGGCGACTTCACGTATTACAGCGGGCTTGATTTTGAAAGCCGCGTAACGCACCACTACGAATTTTACGGCGACAGGCTGATAATCGGCAAGTTCTGCCAAATTGCGGCGGGCGTCGAGTTCGTTATGAACGGCGCGAACCACATGATGGACGGAGTAAGCACGTTCCCATTCTATATTTTGGAGCATTGGACACAGGAAATCCCTCCGCTGTCTAAGCTTACGAATAAGGGCGACACCGTAATCGGCAACGACGTATGGATTGGGCAAAACGCTGTGATTCTCCCCGGCGTTCATATCGGCGACGGCGCGATAATCGGGCTAAGCAGCGTGGTAGGCAGCGATATCCCGCCGTATACGATTGCCGCCGGCAATCCTGCGAGGGCCATGCGCCGCCGCTTTGACGATGAGATGATTGCGTTGCTTGAAAAGTTCAAGTGGTGGGATAGGCCCATAGACGAGATTCAAACGCTGATACCGCTTTTGTCGGACAGCGACATAGAGCGGGTACGGCGGGAGTTGAAGGAGAGATTAAAATGAAACTTTACATCAAACAAAAAGTGTTTTCGTGGCGGGACAGATTCGCCATCAAGGACGAGACGGAGCTTGACCGATGGTTCGCGCAGGGTGAGATTTTCACGTTTGGGCGAAAACTTCATGTCTACGACGCAAACGGCGCGGAGGCCGCGTTCATTCGGCAAAAGCTGCTGTCGTTCCTGCCGCGCTACTATATTGAGATAGGCGGCAATGTGTATGAGTTTGTCAAGGAATTCACATTTTTGCGTCCAAAGTATACAATCCGTAATTTGGATTGGGTGGTTGACGGCAACTTTTTTGCGCACGACTATGCTGTCACAAGCAGTCGCGGCGATGTCATGCGCATTTCAAAGGCGTGGCTGACCTGGGGCGACTTCTACGAGCTTGACATAGCGGATCCGCAGAACGAACTGCTCTGCCTGTGCGTTGCACTCGCCATCGACTGTATAAACGCTGACGCGGATAGCGCGGCGGCAAATTAGTCTTCAGCAAGATTGGCGTACTATACTTACAGAGAGGACGTAACATGATCGTCAGACTTGAACGGCCAGGCGACTATAGAGCCGTAGAACGGCTGACCTTCGCGGCGTTTGAAACGTTCACATTCCCGGACGGAAGCAAGCCGCCGCAAGTCAACGAGCACTATCTCGCGCATATCATGCGCGATGTTCCGGCGTTTGTGCCGGAGCTTGATTTTGTCGGCGAGCAGGACGGTGAAATCGTCGCGAACATTATGTACACCCAAAGCAAAATCGTGCGTCCAAGCGGCGAGGAGCTCGCAACGCTGACGTTCGGCCCCGTGAGCATTGCGCCGGAACGGCATAACCAAGGTTTTGGTACAAAGATCATCAGGCACAGCCTTGATTGCACCCGGCGTCTTGGTTACGGCGCAGTGATCATCCTTGGCCATCCGACGTATTACCCCCGTTTCGCTTTCAAGCCCGCAAGCGAATATAAGTTGACTCTGCCGGACGGCAGTATCCTCGACGCGTTTATGGCTTTGGAACTGCGCGGCGGTTATCTCTGCGCGGACGGCGGCAAATGGTACGAGGACAAGGTATTTGCCATCGATCCAACGGCATTTGAGAAGTGGAACAAAGAATTTCACGCTATCGACGACTACATCGCGGCGCAAGCGGAAGCTATTCAACCGCTGTTGCAATCCGTCCTGAAAACGCTTCGCCGCGTACTGCCGGCCGCGATGGAAAAAATCTCGTGGCAAATGCCGACGTTTTGGCAAGGGCGAAACCTTATCCACTTCGCGGCGCAAAAGAACCACCTTGGTATTTACCCCGGCGCGGAGGCGATGAAGCATTTTGCGCCGCTGCTGGCGGAATACAAGACGAGCAAGGGCGCAGTGCGGTTTGCGTATAAGACATGCGGCGGGGAACAACTTGCGCTGATAGCAAAGATTGCCGCCTGGTGCGCTGAGCATAACGCGAAATAGGGGGCCGGAAAAAGGTTCGCCTTTTTTGTGTGCTTACGAACACACCAAGCCTGCTTTGTGAACCGCGATGAGGAAGCTTATAGAAAAAGGGGCTGATCGGATGAGGAAGGTGAAAAGGTTATGTGCGTTATCATATGTGTTTTTCTGGTAGTGATGACAGCCGCCGGGTTTATCGCCGGCAATTACTTTTACAGTCTGGCCCTGCAGCCGGGCGGCGACCGCAGCGAGGTGTTTCGGGCGGATCATAACCGGATAGAACTGCCCGCCGACATGCCCCCGCAGGATCCGCGTGACGAAGAGGCATGGTACGAGCAGAGCCTGCATGAGGATGTATATTCCATCAGCGGCGACGGCCTGCGATTACACGCCAGCCGCATCCCGCACCCGGACGCCGGCAAGCGGTGGGCAATACTGTGTCACGGCTACTCCTGCAGCATGCACCACATGATACGCAGCGCCATGTTTTTCGGCGACATGGGCTTCAACATCCTGTTACCGGACGCCAGAGGATGCGGCGCAAGCGAAGGCGATTACTACGGCATGGGCTGGCAAGACCGCCCGGATATCGTGGGCTGGATTAATAAAATCCTTGAATGGGAACCGGGTGCGCAGATCGTTCTGTACGGCGTATCAATGGGTGGCGCCACAGTGATGATGGTGTCGGGCGAGAAGTTGCCGCCCAATGTAAAGGCTATTGTGGAAGATTGCGGCTACACCTCGGCTTGGGACGAGTTTGCCTACCAGCTGAAGGGCATTTTCAAACTGCCGCCCTTTCCCATTATGCACTTTTCATCCCTGGTGACCCGTCTGCGGGCGGGTTACAGACTGGGCGAAGCCAGCGCCGTTGATCAAGTGGCTAAAAGCACTACTCCCACCTTGTTCATACACGGCACACAGGATACCTTTGTACCTTTTTCTATGTTACAGCAGGTATACGACGCATGCAACGCTCCCAAGCAGCTCTGTGCCGTGGAGGGCGCCGGTCACGCTATGGCGGCGGCTATGCTGGGGGCGGAATATTGGGTTATGGTGGAAAGATTTATCGGGCAGTATATTCTGTGATAACTTTTTGGGGGAGGCGGATGCATGACCCGTAAAATTACAGACCCGGCGCCAGCGGTTATACGGGTATCCGGCGCGGCTCTAATTAATGAGGGATCGCCCGCTCCCCTGCGTCCTGACGTTCTTTAGCCTGCGCGAGCCTTGAATACCGGGGGAGTGGCGCGCTATGCTCAGCGAACTGAGTGCGCATGGCACGCGTTATGTTCCTGTTCTGCGGAAAAGGGGGAAATGAAAGAAGTGAAGCACCCAAAAGAAAGGCTCGTGGCAAATTGGGCGGCCCATACGCCTGTTACGAAGACGGACTTGCCGTGTTGCTGAACGACGAATGGTTTTTCTTTGAGAAAAACACCGGCCGGGCAACTACGGATACAGAAGCGCAGACGCATTAGGCCGGCGATAAACTCCTGAACAAAACGCGTGGTTGCATGCTAAATCGAAAAGGTAGGGTATAATTCTATGCTTTTTGCCCATACAAGCGAAGACGGACGAACCCAGCCGCTTTTCACTCACTTGCAGAACGTAGGCGAACTTGCCGGCGGCTTTGCGCGGCAATTCGGGTGCGAGGAATGGGCGCGGCATGGTGGCTTCGTGCATGATATCGGAAAATCCAGCCCTGCGTTCCAACGGTATCTTCTTGAGGACGGCCCGAAAACGGAGCATGCCGCAGCCGC
This sequence comes from Clostridiales bacterium, assembly GCA_031270585.1. GTDB lineage: Bacteria > Bacillota > Clostridia > Christensenellales > CAG-138 > JAISXK01. The sequence goes on from JAISXK010000048.1 coordinate 16,923, forward strand.
AGCCATCGCCTTATACCAATCCAACACCTCTCTTCTCGCCTACTGCGCCGCAGGGCATCACGCGGGCATGCCGGATGGCGGGAACAGCGCCGACACGCCAGACTTACCGACATTGCGCGCAAAGCTGATGCGTCAAAAGAAGTACGGCTGGGATATCCCTGGCTATCTCAATGAAGCCGGGCTTCCTTCCTCTACCGTTTTGCCAAGGCCGCCCATTACCATGTTGGAGCGGCACGGATTTTCGCTTTCCTTCCTGACGCGGATGCTGTTCTCCTGTCTGGTGGACGCGGACTATCTGGATACGGAAGCGTTCATGAACGATACCCCGGTCAGGCGCAATGAACTTAGGCTTGCGCCGCTTCTCGCATTGATGGAGCGGCATCTCTACTCGTTCGAAACGCCAAAAAACGAACTCAACCGCAAGCGGACGGAAATCCTTTCCCGCTGCAAAGACGCGGCTTTGCTGCCACGCGGCTTGTATTCGCTCACCGTACCTACGGGAGGAGGCAAGACGCTCTCCTCCATGGCGTATGCTCTGCGCCATGCGGCGAATTACGGCCTGCGGCGAATTATCTACGTCATACCATATACGAATATCATCGAGCAGACTGCGGACGTTTTCCGCAAAATATTCGGGGATAGAGCCGTATTGGAACATCATAGCAACGCGGGCTATGACGATGCGGAAGAAATCCGGAATACAGACCGCCTTTATAAGCGGCACGCCAACGAAAACTGGGATATTCCCATCGTTGTAACAACCTCCGTACAGTTCTTTGAATCGCTTTTTTCCAACCGCCCGTCCAAATGCAGAAAGCTCCACAACATCGCAAACAGCGTCGTCATATTCGACGAGGCGCAGATGCTTCCCATGCCCTACCTGCTTCCCTGCGTGCGCGCCATCGCGGAGCTTGTAAAAAACTACCGCTGCACGGCGGTACTGTGTAGCGCCACGCAGCCCGCGCTGGACAAGCACTTCCCAAGTGAGATGCGTCCAGTTGAAATTTGCCCGGATCATGAGACTCTCTACGCCTTTTTCTGCCGAACCCGCTTTGTTGTGGAAGAGAAGCCCTTCTCAACGAAAGCGTTGGCGGATCGATTGAGCCGCGAGCATCAGGTGCTTTGTATCGTCAATACGCGCAAGCAGGCGCAGGCGGTGTTTGCGTTGTTACAGGGCGAGGGCTGCTATCATTTATCGACGCTCATGTACCCGCTTCACCGCAAGCGCATCCTTGCAATCATCTGCAAGCGCCTGCGGGACGGGTTTTCCTGCAAAGTTGTTTCCACCAGCCTCATCGAGGCCGGAGTGGATCTGGATTTCCCCACGCTCTACCGAGAGCGCGCCGGGCTTGATTCCATGATCCAAGCGGCGGGCCGCTGCAACCGCGAAGGCAAACGGCCAATAGAAGAAAGTCTTGTATATTTGTTCGTTTTTGCGCGGGATGAATCTGCCGACATCCCCGCAAGCCTGAGGCTGCCCTTTGAACTGGGGGATAAACTGATGCGGGAATGCGGGGATATCGGCTCCCCCGCAACCATCCACGCTTATTTTGAACAGCTTTACCGCTATAAGGGTTCGTCACTGGATCAAAAAAACATCGTGGGCAGACTGGAAGAGAGTATAAAATCTTCTCCCCCTTCTTTCCCATTCGCTTCCGTCGCGCGGGAATTTTGTCTCATTGAAGAGAGTACGTGCCAGATTTTGATTGTACGAAATGACGAACCGGCATCCACGGCGATAGCCAGGCAGCTCAAACAGGGATATCGCAGCCGGCAGCTCCTGCGCGACGCCGGGCAGTTTTGCGTCAACGTTTATGCAAATGCTTACCTCTCCCTGCTCGGCGCCGGCGCCCTGGATGTGCTGGACGATGCGTTCGCCGTATTGCGCGATGTTTCCCTTTATGATGGGCAAATCGGTCTTCATGCGCCAGATATCGGAATCGGCGTATGGGCCTGACGATGCGATACCCTTACAACAAAATATTTGGGAGGTGATTTTTTGGGTGTTGTAATTGAGGTTTCCGGCCCGTATGCGCTGTTTTCGCGTCCGGAGCTCAAAGTGGAACGTGTGAGTTATGATATAATCACGCCTTCCGCCGCGCGCGGGCTGCTGGAATCGGTCTACTGGCACCCCGGCGTCCGATGGAAGATTGACAAGATTCATGTCATGAATCCCATCCGGTTTGTCAACATCCGCCGCAACGAGATATCCGCCAAGCTTTCCGCAGCCAATGCGCTCATCGCAATGAAGGGGAGCAACACGCCGCTGTATATCAGCGCTCAGGCAGCCATCCAGCAGCGCGCCTCACTGTTGCTGCGGGATGTGCGCTATGTCATTGAGGCGCACTTTGACGTTACTGCAAACGCCGCGCCTGATGACAGTACGGACAAGTTCTATGCCATTATTATGCGGCGGCTTCAGAAGGGCCAATGCTTTTTGCAGCCCTACCTCGGTTGCCGCGAATTCCCCGCAGATGTGTGCGCCGTGAAGCAGCCCATAGGCAAAGCCGCCTATGAAGGGGAACGGGATCTTGGCTTTATGCTCTACGATATGGATTACGCCAATCCTGAGGATATCAAGCCCCGGTTTTTCCGCGCGGTGCTTCGTGACGGCGTGCTGAATCTTTCCGGCGTGGAGGTGTTCCAATGATTTTACAAGCCCTGACGCGCTATTATGCGCTCATGGACGAGGCGCGAGACACACTGGATGAATGGAATCAGATGCCGCCGCTCTGGTTTGCCCATGCAAAGATCTCCTACGGGCTTTGCCTGAAGGAAGACGGAACGCTCACGCAGATACTTCCTTTAAAGGTGGAAACGCAGGCGAATAAAAAAACGGCGGAGATTCCGCAATCCATGACTCTCCCCATGCCATATGTGCGAAGCGCGAATATTGTAGCGAACTATCTGTGCGACAACGCGCTGTTCCTGCTGGGGTACGACTATAAGGGCGACACGAAGCGAACGTCGGAATGCTTTGCGGACTCAAAAAAGCTGCATCAGGAGATTTTGCGCGGCATTGATTGCCCCGCAGCAAGGGCGGTCTATGCGTATTTTGATCGGTATAACCCGCAAACGCCGCATCCCACGCTTTCCGACCCGGCGCTTATAGCCGAAATGAAGGCGGGGAGATATTTTCTCTTCATTGCGCCGGACGGAACATACGCGCACGATGACATCAAGCTGCAGGAAGCCTGGGTGCGGTATAAAAACGCGCAGTTGAGCAGTACGCGCATGCAATGCCTGGTGACAGGCGAAGCGGACGAACCCATCGCGCCATTGCATCCAAAAATCAAAGGCGTGCGAAATGCGCAAAGCTCAGGCGCAAGCCTCGTTTCATTCAATGCGTCCGCATATGAGTCCTATGGGCTAAGTTCCAGCATCAACGCGCCGGTGAGCGAATATGCGGCGTTTGCATATGCAACGGCGCTCAACTACCTGCTTTCCCGCCCTTCCCATCATGCGTCCCTGGCGGATACCAGCATCGTCTACTGGGCTGAAGACGCGAACCCCGCGTATGTCGATTACTTTTCCGCCGTTTTTTCCCCGCAGGAGAATCAGAACGCACTGCTGGACAGCATCATGGAGAAGGTCGCACGCGGCCTGCCCATCGCGGGGGAAGGACTGGACTCTGGCACTCCATTCTGCGTGCTTGGGCTTGCGCCCAACGCCGCACGCATTGCCGTGCGTTTTTTCTTACAGGATACGTTCGGCAACATGCTCTCTAACATTGTGTCACATTATAAGCGGCTGGAAATTGCAAAAGCGCCCTACGAACCAAATCATGTTACCCCCTACCGGCTTCTCAAGGAGACCGTACACCCCATGTCCAAGGATAACGCTTCCTCCCCGCTCCTTGCGGGCGCGGTACTTAAGGCTATCCTTTCCGATACAAACTATCCGGAAGCGCTCATGCAAAACGTGCTGTTGCGCGTACGCGCGGAGCATAGCATCAGTCGCGGCAAGGCCGCGATACTCAAAGCGTACTTACTGCAAAACCAGGGAAATGATCCCAAAACAAAGGAGGTAGCACAAGTGTCACTTCAAGAAGACTGTACCGTTCTCCCCTATGTGCTGGGCCGGTTGTTCGCGGCGCTTGAATTTGTCCAAGCGGATAGCCTTAAACAGGACGACCGCAAACAAGACATCGGCGCAAATATCAAAAAAAAGTTTTTCAGTTCTGCCTGTGATACACCAGCCCTTATATTTAACGAGCTGCTTAAACAGTATCCCGTATACCTCAACCGCATGAAATCCGAAAGCAGGCGCATTTTCTACAGCAATCTTGTGCTGGATCTGATGGGTAAACTCCCCGCGCCAAATGAAGCGGATGCCTTTCCAGCAAGGTTAAGCAATACCGAACAATGTCGGTTCCTGCTGGGCTACCACCATCAGTCGCAGCGCTTTTACCAGAAAAGGCCCGCCGCTTCCGGCGAGGCCGCCCCGGAAGCGCCTGCCGTGAACGAACAACAGAGCACAGAAAGCGAGGAAGGATACCATGGCTGAAGCAATCAAGAACCGGTATGATTTCGTAATACTTTTCGATGTGGAAAACGGCAACCCCAACGGTGACCCGGACGCGGGCAATATGCCGCGCGTGGATCCTGAAACCGGCTACGGCCTTGTGACCGACGTATGCCTGAAGCGCAAGATACGCAACTATGTGGAAGCCGTAAAAGAGAATACAATGGGCTACCAGATTTACATCAAGCAAGGCGTTCCGCTCAACATGAGCGACCAGCTTGCCTACACCCGCCTTGGCATAGACGGAGAGAAGCTCAATAAAAAGGCCGATCCGGGCATCGATACGAAAATCCGGGATTTTATGTGCGGCAACTTCTACGATATCCGCACGTTTGGCGCTGTGATGACCACATTTGTGAAGGCGGCGCTCAACTGCGGGCAGGTGCGCGGCCCGGTGCAGCTTGGGTTTGCGCGCAGCGTCGAGCCCATCGCACAGCAGGAAGTTACAATCACCCGCACCGCTATCACGACTGCGGCGGACGCAGAGCGCAAAAAGACGGAGATGGGTCGCAAATACATCGTCCCTTACGGCCTCTACCGGGCGCACGGGCATATCTCCGCCAACCTCGCAAGAAAGGTTACGGGCTTTTCGGAAGACGATCTATCCCTATTGTGGGAGGCGATTACCAATATGTTTGAGCATGACCATTCCGCCGCGCGCGGGCAGATGGCGCTCCGGGAATTGATCGTGTTCGAGCATGAAAGCGAGCTTGGCAACGCCCCTGCCCATAAGCTCTTTGATCTTGTCACGGTCGGCCGCAGGGAAGGTGCTGCGTCCCCTACCCGCAGCTATGCGGATTATGAGGCGAAAATCAACCTCGACACCCTGCCGCAGGGCGTGACCTGCACGCGCAAGGTATAGCGATGCATACGCCGGAAGAGGACTATCTTTCCATCTCGGGCATTCAGAAGTTCGCTTTTTGCCAGAGGCAGTGGGCGCTGCTGCAGATCGAGCAGCAATGGAACGAGAACCTATACACGATAGAAGGCCGCATTTTTCATGAACGGGCGCATGACGCATATCGTCTGGAGCGTCGTGGAGAACTTCTGATTTCCCGCTGCATGCCCATACGTTCCGCCCGCCTGATGGCAAACGGCCAGTGCGATGTTGTGGAGTTCCGGCAAAGCGAACACGGCGTGACGATATGGGGACAGGCGGGACAATACCTGCCGACTCCCGTTGAGTATAAAAAGGGCGCGCCAAAAATTATGGACGGGGACAGGCTGCAGCTCTGCGCGCAGGCAATCTGCCTGGAAGAAATGCTTTGCTGCACCATTGATTGCGGTTGCCTGTACTATGGGGAAACGCGCAAACGGGAGGAAGTCCTGCTTACACCCGCCCTGCGCGAAAAGGTGTACGCGCTTTTTGCGCAGATGCATGCCCTCTACAACAGGCAGTATACCCCTAAAGTAAAACCACACAAGGGTTGCCGCTGCTGCTCCCTCGCAGAAATCTGCCTTCCTTCCCTTTGCGGGAAGCGCTCTGTTCAAACCTATCTTCTGGAGCGCCTGAGCGAGGAAACGTCATGAAAAAACTGTTGAATACACTTTATGTGACTACGCCGGAAATTTATCTCGCACTGGATTCCGAAAACGTTGTTGTCTTGAAAGGGGAGGAAACCCTGCTGCGCCTGCCGCTGCATACGCTTGAAAACATATGCTACTTTGGTTACAAGGGCGCGAGCCCTGCCCTGATGGGCGCGTGTGCGGGCAACGGTATCCGCTTGAGCTTTCTTACCCCTAACGGCCGTTTTTTGGCCGCCGCCTGCGGAGAGAACCGCGGCAATGTGCTTCTGCGCAAGCAGCAATACCGTATTTCGGATAACGAGGAGGAAAGCGCGAAGGTCGCCCGCTGCTTCTTGTTTGGCAAACTGTACAACAGCCGCTGGATTCTGGAACGCGCAACGCGCGATCATCCGCTGCAAGTGGATAATAAACGCCTGAAATCGGTATCCGCCACTCTTTTGTCCCTACTTCCCACTCTGATGGATTGCACGAAGCTCGGGGAATTGCGCGGCATGGAGGGTTCTGCGGCAGAGCAGTATTTCGGCTGCTTCAACGATCTGGTTTTACAGAACAAAGGCGATTTCTATTTCCGCGAACGGACGCGCAGACCTCCCATGGACAACCTGAATGCATTGCTATCCTTTGCATATGTGCTGCTTGGCAACGATTGCGCGGCAGCGCTTGAAAGCGTAGGCTTGGATCCATATGTGGGATTTCTCCACCGGGATCGTCCCGGGCGCATTTCACTTGCGCTTGATTTGATGGAGGAACTGCGCGGCGTCTTTGCGGATCGGTTTGTACTCTACCTCATCAACAACCGCATGCTGTCGAAAAAGGACTTCGTTCAAAAAGAAAGCGGCGCGGTGCTGTTGACGGATGCTGCGCGTAAGACGATGCTCGCCGGATATCAGGAGCGCAAACGGGAACTTATCACGCATCCGTTTTTAGCGGAAAAATTGCCATGGGGCCTTGTACCGCACGCGCAGGCGCTGTTGCTGGCACGTTTTTTACGCGGCGATCTGGACGCGTACCCGCCCTTCCTGTGGAAATGAGGGATACAGTATGCTTGTTTTGATCACGTATGATGTAAATACACAAACCCCTGAAGGAAGACGGAGATTGCGCCAAGTAGCCAGACAGTGCGTTAATTACGGGCAGCGCGTACAGAATTCCGTATTTGAATGCGAACTGGATGCGGGACAATTGAAGCTGGTTCACCACCTGCTTGAGAACCTTATTGATCCGGATATGGATAGCCTGCGGTTTTATAACCTTGGTAACAAGCATCAGAACAAGGTCTTCCATATCGGCGCAAAACCGTCCTATAACGCGCAGGGAACGCTGATCGTTTAGTGCGAACATGTAGTACACATGCTTATTGAGTGGGTTCGCACCAAAAACAACGTATTTTCAGGCGTTACGGGCGGTTAGATGGTAAGTTTTTCTTATTTTTTGCGCTGTTTTTTGCGTGTTTTTTGCGCTTCGGTGTATAAATATTGATTTTATGCGAAAATATGTATATAATTTTGTATAAAATCGCTGTCGCTCCCCGCACGGGGAGCGTGGATTGAAATGATACCGAGCTCGCGTGCGACGTATATCGCGCCGGTCGCTCCCCGCACGGGGAGCGTGGATTGAAAT
>JAISXK010000133.1 GCA_031270585.1 Clostridiales bacterium
CAGCATTGCGGCTTCGGTACACTTGTTTCACTCAAAGTCCGATTGAATAACTGAATGGCTTGCGCAAGGGAACGCATATCAGGTCAGCGGGTATATGATGCTCTTTTGGGCGTTGCTAGCGTTGCCATGTGTTTTTGCGTCCAGAATTACAAAACCGGTATGAAAAATGCAAAATACGGAGGTTACTTTACTATGAAGCGAATTTTTTCTATCGCGCTTGCGGTATTGCTGGCGGGCGTGATGTTTATGGGGTGCGGCAATGCGTCCGCCCCGGCTACCAGTAAAAGTGACGGTAAAATCAGTATCGTCACCACCAGTTTCTCACCTTACGACTTTGCCCGTGCCATTGTCGGCGACAAGGCGGATATTTCTATGCTCTTGCCTGTCGGAGCGGAAGCCCACTCGTTTGAACCCACCCCGCAGGATGTTCTCAGAATTCAAAACTGCGACGTATTTGTCTATGTCGGCGGCGAGTCCGATGATTGGGTGGATGGAATTCTTGACGGGATAGATAATCCCAAAATGAATTTTGTCACCCTGATGGATTGTGTCGATATCGTCGAGGAGGAAATCGTCGAGGGTATGGAGGACGAAGAAGAGGAAGAAGGTGAAGAACCCGCCGATGGCGACGAGGAAGAAGTGGAGTACGACGAACACGTTTGGACTTCGCCACGTAATGTCAGGCTGATTGTGCAAAAAATATCTGACACAGTTCAGTTAATCGATCCTGCGAACGCCGAAACCTATAAGCAAAACACAACGGATTACTTAGCAAAACTTGATACTCTCGACCAGACATTTCAGGACTTAGTCGCGGGCGCTGTTCGAAAGACAATTGTCATCGGCGATCGTTTCCCGTTCCGTTATTTCGCGGACGCTTACGGCCTTACCTACTACGCCGCTTTTCCCGGTTGCTCCACCGAAACAGAGGCAAGCCCCGCTACAGTCAAGTTCTTGATCGATAAAATCAAGGCTGATCAAATTCCCGTGGTGTTCCATATTCAGCTTTCAAATGAGAAGATGGCAAACACCATCAGCGAGGCAACCGGGGCTAAAGTCCTGCTCCTCCACTCCTGCGAAGGCGTCTCATCAAAAGACTACGAGTCCGGCAAAACATATATCGACATCATGACGGAAAACGTCTACGCTTTAAGGGAGGCACTGTACTAATATGGCTCTTATCGCTTGTCAGGGCGCTTCCTTTGGATACGAAGGGAACAGGGCCGTTACGGGACTGAACTTCACAGTCCAAAACGGCGATTATCTATGTGTAGTCGGCGAGAACGGCTCCGGCAAGAGTACACTCATTAAGGGGCTGCTGCGGCTGAAAAATCCCATAGAGGGAAGCGTACTGATGGGTGATGGTTTGAAGCCCGCCGAAATCGGCTACCTTCCTCAGCAGACAGCGGCGCAAAAGGACTTTCCGGCAAGCGCGTATGAGGTCGTCCTTTCGGGGCGGCTTTCGGCGCGCGGCATTTTGCCGTTTTACTCCCGCAAAGACAAAGCGGTAGTTAACGAAAACATGGAGCGGCTCGATATTGAGCCGCTCCGTACCCGCTGCTACAGAGAGCTCTCGGGCGGCCAGCAACAGCGGGTATTGCTTGCCCGGGCCCTGTGCGCCACAAAGAAAGCCCTGTTACTTGATGAACCCGTGGCGGGACTTGACCCCGTAGTGACGCAGGAACTCTACCGCCTGATTGAAAAAATCAACAAAGAGACGGGAATTACGATCATTATGGTATCCCATGATGTGCTTTGCGCGGTGAAATACGCCAGCCACATATTGCACCTTAAAAACAAGCAGGAATTTTTCGGCACAACCGCAGGTTACCTGAAATCGACCGTCGGTAAAGCTTTTGTGGGGGGTGAACGCAATGATTAACACCTTAATGGAAATGTGGCAGCAACCATTCATAATTCGCGCGGTCGTAGTCGGCGTGCTTGTTTCACTATGCGCCGCGCTTCTTGGCGTGGGCCTTGTGCTCAAACGTTACTCAATGATTGGCGACGGGCTATCCCATGTCGGGTTCGGAACACTTGCCGTGGCGATGGCGTTTAATCTTGCGCCGCTGCAAATTTCTATACCCGTGACTATGCTTGCGGCGTTCCTGCTCCTGCGAATCAGCGAAAGCAGTAAAATCAAGGGAGATGCCGCCATCGCGCTTATTTCGGCGAGTTCTCTCGCGCTTGGCGTTATGCTTATATCCATAACGACGGGGTTGAATACCGATGTTTGTAATTATATGTTCGGCAGTCTGCTGACACTCAACAAGGACGACCTGGTGCTCTCGGTAATTCTCGCCATTGTGGTGTTTACTTTGTTCGTTCTGACCTACAACAAAATTTTCGCCGTAACCTTCGACGAGACGTTCGCACGGGCGACAGGCGTGAAAACCTCGCTCTACAATATGCTTATCGCATTCCTTACAGCGATAACGATTGTGCTTGGAATGCGGATGATGGGCGCGATGCTCATTTCCGCACTGATCATATTCCCCGCGCTAACATCCATGCGCCTATGTAAGAGTTTCCGGGCGGTGACAATCTGTTCCGCAGCAGTGTCGGTGGTCTGCTTCTTTATCGGGGCGAACACGTCATTCATCGGTATTCAGGTCAGGCAGGGACATGGCTATATAACCCGTTCTCTGCCGACGGGCGCAACCATTGTGGCGTCCAATCTCATCGCGTTTCTTGTATTCTCGTTAATTAACGCTATCAAAGAGAAGATTCGTGAATGAAACGAATTTCATTCACCATAACGCGCCGAGCGGCTAATCCGGCGCGTTATTTTGGCGTGTGCCTTTGTTTTGCCGCCCACTATGAACGGCTGTCCTTATTTTTCTTTTCCAAACGTAACTAAAATACTGCACCCGTTAGCGTCATCGCCCGCAACAACAGCGGTCGTGATTAGTTTCCAACCTTCCGCCGCCCGTTGATTTGCCAACGCATCAATACGGGAGATTTGCGTTTCGTCGATACTTTCATCAAACGCCTTATACGGGATTTTCAAAATATCGCTCTTGTACTCAATCATCAATCGTACCTCCTGTGCCCTTCTAATTAACAGCAAAGACAAGGCTTGAATCTTCTTGTCCCCGGTTGCGCTTTCAAGCCGGGTTATTCGGTTGTCTTGGCGTGTTCCTTTTCTTTCATTTCACGCAAAGCGTTGATAAATCCTTTGTTTTCATCCATCGTGCCTATGGATACGCGGATGGTGGTCGTATAGCCCCACGGCGTGCCGGGCCTTATAATAAAACCGCGTCTTAGCAGCGCTTCATTCAGCGTCCCGGCGTCCATACCGGTATCCACCCAGATATAGTTGCCGTATGAAGGCGGGTAACTCATGCACATCTCATCAAACGCCGCGCACAGGTATGCCCTGCCCTCGTCGTTCTCACGCTTCACCGCCGCCAGGAAAGCGGTATCGTCAAACGCCGCTACGGCCGCCACCTGCGCAAGCCTGCCTGCGGGGAACGCCGGCAGCACACGCCCCAGCACATCCGCCAGGTGGGGTGGCGCTATGCCATAGCCTATGCGGTTGCCTGCAAGGCCGTATATTTTTGAAAACGTGCGCACGACCATCACATTGCGCCCCTGCTTGATATATTCCAGCCCATTGGGGTAATCCGGGTCGCTGATATATTCGCGGTACGCCTCGTCAAACACTACGATGCAGTGATCGGGCACCTTCTTTATAAACGACTCCACCTCGCCGCGCTTTACAATGGTGCTGGTGGGGTTGTTGGGGTTGCATAAAAATATCAGCTTGGTTTTTTCCGTAATGGCGTTATATATCGCCTCCAGATCGAACGTAAAATCTTTCAGCGGCACTTCTATCAGCACACCGCCCATGACGATGGTCTGAAGCTCATATGTTTTAAACGTGGGCTTACCCACGATAACCTCATCGCCCTCGTTTACAAACGCCTGGCACATCAGGCCGATCACATGATCCCCGCCCGCGCCCACAACGATATCCTTCGCGTCGATACCGTAGGCCCTCGCAAGGCGCTCGCGCACCAGAGGGCTGCTTCCCTCGGGGTACATATATACATTTTGCAGCTCTTTTTGCATTGCCGCCACCGCCGCAGGGGATGTTTTCAGCGGGTTTTCATTGGATGCAAGCTTCACGGCATGCTTTATACCATATTCCTTCTCAACCTCTTCTACAGGCTTTCCTGCCACGTAGGGCGCCATATCCATGATCCCGCGCCTGGCAAACTTGTTTCCGTCCATGCTCTTTATCCTTTCGCTTTGTATTGTATGATATATACAAATAGAAAACAACAGTCTCGCCGCATTCGTCTTCTTTTTCGCGGGGTGTGTCACTTCCAAAATTCAGTATATATGCCATCCCACATAAAAGCAACCGCCACGGAATCTGTAAGCAATCAGACAATTTTCCGTTCCGAGATGGTCAAAAAGCGTCATCTATGATACAATCTTAGCCATGAGGCGTCTCCTTGTGATTTGGTTTTTGTTCAAAAACATTATCTCACATTTGACGCGTCTTGTCCGGGAAAAGCCTGTTTTAGTAGGCTTCCCCGGTTTTTTATTGCCGTGCGACAAGGGGGCGTGATTTTCATCCTACGCCTTGTTTTGCACCGGTTTTGTCTTGTTTTTGCCCCTTCCATGGGGCGTTTGCCTTTTTTCCCTTCCCTCGAAAATTCACGTACATATGCCCTTTTGCCTGCAAACGAATTGATTCAGCTTGGGCGTTGCGTGATGCATTTTGCGGCTAAATAGTATATGATGAGATGACGCTTTTACCCATTGGCGCCGAGGCGTATTTCATCCTAAACCATATATTACGAAAAGGGGTAAGTACATTGGTTGAACTAACAAGACAGGGCTGCTATCTCATCGGCGGGCAAATCGTGCCCCAAGCAGGGGCGCAGGGTGTGGAAACTCCCGATACCGCTCGCGAAAAAACCATAGCCTACCGCATATTGCGCGCGCACGATAAGGGTATTGATAAAAAGGCCATGCGTATCACGTTTGACGCATTGATTTCACACGACATCACATTTGTGGGCATTATACAAACGGCAAGGGCGTCGGGACTATGCGCGTTCCCTCTGCCCTATGCCATGACCAACTGCCACAATAGCCTTTGTGCCGTGGGCGGCACCATCAACGAGGATGACCACGTCTTTGGGCTTTCCGCCGCAATCAAATACGGTGGCATCTACGTGCCTCCCAACCAGGCCGTCATACACCAGTATGCGCGCGAATGCCTTGCCGGTTGCGGCAGTATGCTGCTGGGATCGGATAGCCATACACGCTACGGCTCTTACGGATGCATGGGCATAGGCGAAGGCGGCGGCGAGCTTGTCAAGCAATTGTTAAAAAACACCTACGATCTGCCCGCACCTGAAGTCGTGCTGGTATACCTTACGGGCGCGCCCCGGCATGGCGTGGGCCCGCACGATGTGGCGCTGGCGCTCGTAGCAGCGATATTCCCCAACGGCGATGTGAAAAACAAGGTTTTAGAGTTTGCCGGCCCCGGCATAGCAAACCTCTCCGCCGATTTTCGTATAGGCATCGATGTGATGACCACCGAAACATCCTGCCTTACCTCCATCTGGCAAACAGACGAAATGATTGAGCACTATTATCAATCCGTGGGGCGGCCGCAGGCTTACCACAGACTCGCCCCCGAAGAAGGCGCATACTACGATGGCGTGGTAAGTATCGATCTTGGCGCCGTGGAAAGCATGATTGCGCTGCCCTTCCATCCTTCCAAGGCGGTCACCATACACGCGCTGCAGCAAAACCCTGAAGCGCTTTTGCGCCAGGCGGAGGAAAGCTGTAACCAACAGTTAGGCAAGCGCGTGCATTTGGATTTGTTGCGCATACTGAAAAACGGCTGCGTACTATGCGATCAAGGCATCATAGTAGGCTGCAGCGGCGGCATGTATGACAACATTATGGAAGCCGCTGCCATACTGGATGGCAAATCCATAGGCAACGGGTATTTCGATCTGTCGGTATACCCCTCCTCCACGCCCATTTCGCTGGCCATCACCAAAAATGGCGCTGCGGAAAGACTCATGCTGGCGGGCGCCGTATTAAAGCCGGCGTTCTGCGGCCCCTGCTTCGGCGCAGGCGATACACCCGCCAACAATACGTTCTCCATCCGCCATGCCACGCGTAACTTTGCCAATCGCGAAGGCAGCAAGCCTTCCGACGGGCAGATCGCCGCAGTAGCGTTGATGGACGCGCGCTCTATCGCCGCCACGGCAATCAACGGCGGCGAGTTGACTGCCGCCACGGACATCGACTATACCGTGCCCGATATCCCCTATGAATACGATGGCGGCGTATATGAAAGGCGTGTATACAACGGCTATGGTAGCCCCCGCCCGCAGGAGGCATTGCGCCTTGGCCCCAACATCAAGGATTGGCCCGCCATGCCCATGCTTGGCGAAGACCTGCTGTTGAGGCTTTGCGCCGTGATACACGACGAGGTGACCACAACCGACGAACTCATACCCTCCGGCGAAACATCCTCCTACCGCTCCCACCCCATCCGGCTGTCCGGGTTTGCCCTCTCGCGCAGATACCCGCAGTATGTCGATAACGCCAGGCGGGTGCTTGCCATGGAAAACGAGCGACAGGTTGGCCAAACACCGCAAGAGGCAAAGGCCGCGCTTGATAAATTGGGCGGCTCGCTCGAGCGTGCCACCATCGGCTCGTGTATATTTGCCAGGAAGCCCGGCGACGGTTCCGCGCGCGAACAGGCGGCGTCCTGCCAGAAGGTACTGGGCGGTTTTGCTAATATCTGCTATGAATACGCCACCAAGCGCTACCGCTCCAACTGTATCAACTGGGGTATTGTGCCCTTTACCATCGATAAGGGCACATCTTTCGACCTTGCCGACGGCGATTATATCTTCATACCCGGTCTGCGCCGCGCTATAGCAAATGGTATTGAAAATATCCCCGCAAAAGCGCTATGTAGCGACGGGCGCGTAGGCGATTTACCGCTGCGTTGCGCTGGTCTTACACATAAAGAAAGGCTCATTTTGCAGGAAGGCTGCCTGATTAATTACTACGCTGCGGGCCACGCAGAATAAAGAGTATATATAAAGCTTAAGGAGAGAGAATCATGAACAAAATCCCTATGACCACCCCGCTTGTAGAGATGGACGGCGACGAGATGACTCGTGTACTCTGGCGGATGATCAAGGATGAATTGATCAAACCCTTTGTGGATTTAAAGACGGAGTATTACGACCTGGGACTGCTGCACCGAAACGAAACCGGCGATCAGGTAACCGTGAATGCCGCCAATGCCACAAAACAATACGGCGTCGCCGTAAAATGCGCTACCATAACCCCCAACAAGCAACGCATGGAGGAATACCCACAACTGAAAAAAATGTGGAAAAGTCCCAACGGCACCATCCGCTCCATACTCGACGGCACGATCTTCCGTGCGCCCATATTGGTGAATGTCATCAAGCCTGTGGTAAAAAATTGGACAAAGCCCATCACCATCGCCCGCCATGCCTATGGCGACGTGTATAAAAGCGTGGATTTTAAAACCGAAGAGCCGGGCGAATGCACCATGACGTTTAAGGGCGTGTCCGGCTCCGTAAAAACCGTGATCGTGAAAAAGGTGGCCGGCCCCGCCGTGTGGCAGGGCGCGCACAACAAAGAGCGCTCCATTCGCTCTTTCGCGCATGCCTGTTTTCATTTCGCCGTCAATACCCGGCAGGATTTATGGTTTTCTACCAAGGATACCATCGCCAAGGTATACGACGGTTTTTTTAAAGAGGTGTTCGAGGATGTGTTTGAAGAATATAAAGCCCAATTCAAAAAGCTGGGACTCACCTATTTTTACACTTTGATCGACGACGCTGTGGCCAGGGTTATCCGATCGGAAGGCGGCTTTATATGGGCCTGTAAAAATTACGACGGCGACGTGATGAGCGATATGGTCTCCACCGCATTCGGTTCCTTGGCCATGATGACTTCAGTGCTGGTATCCCCCGGCGGACAGTATGAATATGAGGCCGCGCACGGTACGGTAACGCGCCATTATCGCCGCTATCTTGAGGGAGATGAGACATCCACCAACCCCGTCGCCACCATATTCGCGTGGTCGGGCGCGCTCAAAAAGCGCGGTGAACTGGATCGCTCTACGGCGCTTGAAAAATTTGGCGGCGCGCTGGAGCGCGCCTCGCTGGATACGCTGGAAGCCGGTATGATGACAAGGGATCTTGTGGGTCTGGTGGAAAAAGGCGCCGCCGTACACAGCTTAACGTCCAAAGAATTCATCTGCGCCATACGCAAGCGCCTGGAAACACTGCTTAACGGTTAACAATCTTCAATAAGTCATTTTCCTCCGGCATGTACGGAAGAAAATGACTTATTCAGAGTATACTACCGTCAAGCGCGGGTGCATTTGCAGTATGGATGCCGGCACCTGCGGCGTTACGGGGCCGTGCAGCGCCTGATGCAATATATCCTGCTTTTCCTTGCCGCTTGCAATCAACAGTATCTGCTTTGACCACATGATCTGCCGTATGCCCACCGTAACGGCCTTTTCGGGCACATCCATATGCGAATCGAAGAAGCGCGCGTTGGCCCGGCGCGTGCTATCCTTGAGCGCAACGCAATGCGTCATTTTTTCAAAGGCTGCGCCGGGCTCGTTAAAGCCTATATGGCCGTTATGCCCTATGCCCAGCAACTGCAGATCTATGCCACCAAGCGCTTCTATCAGCGCGTCATACCGGCGGCATTCCGCATCCACATCGGTTGTCATACCGTCGGGTATATGCGCGTGCGCGGGCTTGATATTCACCTTGCTTAAAAAGTGGCGCTGCATAAAACGGCAATAGCTTTGCACGCTTTCTCCAGGCACGCCGCAATACTCATCCAGGTTGATGGTGTGCACCTGCGAAAAATCAATATCGCCCTTGTCATACCAGCGTATCAGCTGCTCGTATACCCCTACGGGCGTAGAGCCCGTAGCCAGCCCCAGCACGCTGCGCGGGTACAATATCACCTGCGCGGATATGATGTTGGCTGCTTTGCGGCTCATTTCGTAATAGTTTGCGGTTTTGTATATCTTCATTATTTGATGGCCCCCCATAGTCATGCCCTTTACACCTGCTTTTGCACGATGATCGCAAATAAGCATGTCATAAAGACCTGTATTTGTCAAGCACACCCGACGTGGGGGAACGTGGGAGTAACGTGGGAACGTGGGGGTAAATTCGCCTGTTTAATACGGGCGCCGGGGTTTCGGTCTTCATCATATGCGCAGCAATGTTTTTATATACTATCCCCGCAGCTGTACAAATGTGTTCATCAAATTCAGCCGCCCATAACCCCAGCGGTCGTTGGGGTAGGCTAT
>JAISXK010000039.1 GCA_031270585.1 Clostridiales bacterium
GAGGGTGGGAAAATCCATTCGATGGCCTCGTAGCTTCCTGAATCCACATCAAAGCCATCATAACCGGCTTCATCCAGCTTTCTTATAATTTCCGGGAAGGTGTCCAGCGTCCGTCCTCCGGGGAAATGGTGCTGCCCGGAAACGCGGATAAAGACGGGGAAAGCCTGCCCTGCCTTTTCTTTTATGGCCTGGAGGATTTCCGTCAGCAGCCTCAGGCGGTTTTCCAAGCTGCCGCCATATTTGTCCGTTCGCTTGTTCCAATTTTTGGAGATAAACTGGTCGAGAAGGTAGCCTGTATGCGCGTGAACCTCTGCGGCGTCAAAGCCCGCTTCCTTAGCCATCAAGGCTACATCCGCAAAAGCCCGTGGAATGCTTTCCACCTCCTCTAAGGTCAGGGCTCTTGTATTCTGAGAAGGGTCATATAAACCTGGTATTGCAGAAGCGGAAACAGACGCCTTCCCTGGAATCGGGAAGGCATTCCGGCCCGGGCCGATGGTAAGCTGAACGCACAATTTTGTACCATAGCCCTTCAATCTTTCGGTCAATGCCATAAAACGCACCTTTTGCTCATTTGTGCCAATGATGGTTACGGCTTCGTACCATGGGTCGATTTTGTTGGATACGATTTGCGTATCGCAAACAATCATGCCAACGCCACCCTTGGCGATTTCCTCGTAATAATCAATCATCCCATCATCGATGACATGATTGGGGTTGGCGTTGGTCGTCATGGGCGCCATAACGAAGCGGTTTTGCAAACGCATACTGCCGATTTTGGTGGGTTCAAATAGTTTTCTGTTTTTTTCATTCATCCTCTACCACTCCTCCGCATAAATAAAATGATATTTCTGTACATTAAACAATTGAATTTTATAAGATGCTTTGGTAGGATGAAAGAAACATATTTGTCCATGTGTTAACCAGGTTGACACGGCAGCTGTATTGTAAATATTGCGATTTGGTAACCACAAGAGGGGGAGTTACGATGGCCATTCGTCCTCAAACAAAGCATATCATCGCCGCAGCATTTGAAAAAATATTGGAAACAAAATCCTTTGACGAAATTTCCGTAAAGGATATCGTGGAAAGCTGTGGCGCCTCCAGAACGGCTTTTTATCATCATTTTCACGATAAATATGATTTGGCGACATGGATTCACAAGCAAATGATTGAAGATTATATTAAAAACAGCCCCGGCCTTGTCATCAGCGGGTCTTTGATCTGTCAATGCTTACAATTCATGAAGGAAAAGCAAAGCTTTTTCACAAGTATCGTAAAGTACAAAGGACAGAACTCTTTTCATGATTTCTTTTATGACTTTGTGTTGCAAAAGACTATCGAAAGGATAAAGCAAGCTAACCCTTCCGAACCCGTTAGCGGCGATTTTCTGCATAGTATACGGTTTTACCTGACGGGGGCGACATACTTTACGTTAAATTGGGTGAAAAACGGCATGCTTGAATCCGCTGAAGGAATGACCAGAATAATGCTGGATAGCTTGCCGGCGAAGCTTACTCCGTATTTTGCGATCACACCTTTGACGGCTATTCCTCTATGATTTACCTCATAGCCGGTAAACTGCAATTCGCTACTCCTAAGCCCTTCTGATCATCGCTTTTCAACTAAATCGGGAGTTGAGCCGTTTTAACTTTGCAATTCATCTGAAAAAGTATGATGCGCATATAGTATATTTTTTTATTTGAGATGCACCGCGCATATGGTATTATAGTACAAACATGTGATTTTATTATGCGCGGGACGCAATTCGTTATAAGCAATAATTATCAGGAGGCCGCTATGCCAAAGAAGACCATCGAAGACATCGACGTAAAAAACAAACGGGTGCTCGTGCGCGTTGATTTTAATGTGCCGTTGGATGAACAAGGCCATGTTGCCGATGAAAAGCGCATTGTCGCGGCGCTGCCCACCATACAATATCTCATCAGGCACGAGGCGCGGGTGATACTCGTTTCGCATCTTGGCCGCCCAAAAGGCAAAAGAGACCCCGGTCTTTCGCTTTTGCCCGTGGCCGCGCGCCTGCGGGAATTGCTGCCCGGCGTATCGGTAACGTTTGCGCCGGATACCATTGGCGACGGCGCCAAGGCCGCCGTGGCGGCATGCAGGCCGGGCGAGGCGGTATTGCTGGAGAATGTGCGCTTTTATAAAGAAGAAACCGAAAACGACCCGGCATTTGCAAAAGAGCTTGCGTCGCTCGCGGATGTATTTGTATCCGACGCTTTTGGCACGGTGCACCGCGCGCATGCTTCCACCGTTGGCGTTGCGGATTATCTGCCCGCCGTGGCCGGGTTTTTGATAGACAAGGAGCTTTCCATAATGGGCGGGGCGCTGAATAACCCCAAACGGCCCTTTGTGGCCGTACTTGGCGGCGCGAAGGTGGGCGATAAGATCGGCGTAATCACCAATTTGCTTAACAAATGCGACAGCATCCTCATCGGTGGCGGTATGGCGTTCACGTTCTTTAAGGCCATGGGGTATGAAATCGGCACCTCTTTGCTGGACGAAGAAAACATTGGTCTGGCGAGCGAATTAATGGCAAAGGCAAAGAAAAAGGGCGTGCGGTTTATGCTGCCCTGTGATACCGTGGCCGCCAGGGAGTTTGCAGCGGACAGCGAACACATAACGGGGGAGAGCGATGCCATACCCGCAGGATATATGGGGCTGGATATCGGTCCCAAGGCGGCCAGCGCGTACGCCTGCGTAATAGAGGCCGCCGCAACGGTGGTCTGGAACGGACCCATGGGGGTGTTTGAGTTCCCTGCGTTTGCCTGTGGCACCAAGCGTGTGGCAAAAGCCTGCGCTGACTGCAAGGGCGTTACCATCATAGGAGGCGGGGACTCCGCATCCGCTGTGAAAAAGCTGGGATATGCCGATAAAATAACGCATATATCCACGGGCGGCGGGGCGTCGCTGGAGTTTTTGGAAGGGAAGACGCTGCCCGGCGTGGCTGCGCTGGACGATAAATAAACACAAACTATAGAATACTGCCGAAAGGAACAACTTTTATGCGTAAACCCATTATTGCCGGCAACTGGAAGATGAATAAAACCCCCTATGAAGCACGCCAATTAGCGTCGGCGCTTGTGCCGCTTGTAAAAGAGGCCAGGTGCGACGTTGTGATATGTCCGCCGTTTGTGTCGCTGGGGGTGGTGAAAGAATGCATTGCAACCAGCAATATCAAGCTGGGCGCGCAAAACATGCATTGGGCCGAAAGCGGCGCGTACACGGGCGAGATCAGCGCTGCCATGCTCAAGGCGGCGGGGGCGGAATACGTCATTCTCGGCCACAGCGAGCGCAGGCAATACTTTGGCGAAACTGACGAAACGGTAAACCTGCGCGTCAAGGCGGCCATTGCCGCAGGCATCACGCCCATCATCTGCGTGGGAGAAACCCTTGCGCAACGCGAAGGCGGCGAGACGGACGCCTTTGTAACGGGGCAAACGGGGGGCGCGCTGCAGGGCTTGACGGCGCGGCAGGCGGAAGCGATCATCATCGCCTACGAACCTATATGGGCTATTGGCACGGGCGTTACCGCTACGGACGCAGAGGCCAACGAAACCGTGGGGGTGGTGCGAAGGGCCGTTGCCGGCGTGTTTGGCGCGGATGTGGCACAGAAGGTGCGCATACAATACGGCGGTAGCATGAACCCGAAAAACGCATCCTCGCTCATGGCCATGCCGGAAATCGACGGGGGGTTGATTGGCGGCGCCAGTCTCAGGGCGGAAGATTTCGCGAAAGTTGTGCTCTATTGAGCTTGCGCCATCTGCTATTGGGCGATACGGTTGTGCGGCGTATGCCGCAACGGAAAGGCTATAACAAATGAGAAGACCGGTTGCATTGATCATACTGGATGGCTTTGGTTGCAGTGAAACGGCAAAGGGCAACGCCCTATTGGCGGATGGAGCAAAGAATATCACCGCGCTATGGAACAAGTATCCCCATACGAAGATTGCCGCAAGCGGACTTGCCGTGGGTCTGCCCGAAGGGCAGATGGGCAATTCCGAAGTGGGGCATCTGAATATAGGTGCCGGCCGCATCGTATACCAGGATCTGACGCGCATCACCAAGTCCATACAGGATGGCGATTTCTTTAAAAACGAGGCGTTTTTAAAGGCCATGGAAAACTGCAGGCAGAAGGGCACGGCGCTGCATCTGATGGGATTATGCTCCGACGGCGGCGTGCACAGCCATTTGCGGCACGCCTATGCGCTGGTAAGACTGGCGCGTAAAGTGGGCTTGCGGCGCGTATACCTGCATTGCTTTATGGATGGCCGGGATGTGTCGCCCACAAGCGGCAGGGGGTATCTTAAAGCGCTGCAAAGCGCGCTGGACGATATAGGCTGCGGGCAAATCGCCACTGTGATGGGTCGCTATTACGCCATGGACAGAGACAACCGTTATGAGCGCGTGCGGCAGGCATACGCCGCCATGGTGTATGGCGAAGGGCGGCAGGCACGAAGCGCAGACGACGCCATCGCCTATGCCTATGCGCATGATGAGACGGATGAATTTATAAAGCCCACCGTCATCATGCAAAACGGTGCGCCGGCGACCACCATCCGAGAGGACGACGGCGTGATATTTTTTAACTTTCGCCCCGACAGGGCGCGTGAAATCACGCGGGCGTTGCTGCTTCGCGATTTTGACGGCTTTGAAAGGCGGCGGGGGTGGTTTCCACTATGCTATGTATCCATGACGCAATACGACAAAACGTTTGAAGGATATTTGGATGTGGCCTACAAGCCGGAAACGCTCATAAACACGCTGGGCGAGTACCTGGGGAAGCTTGGCAAAACACAATTGCGCATTGCCGAAACCGAAAAATACGCGCACGTCACATTCTTTTTCAATGGCGGCATGGAAGCGCCCAACATCGGTGAGGACAGGCACCTTATACCATCCCCTAAGGTGGCCACATATGATCTTAAGCCTGAGATGAGCGCCTACGAGGTGGCGGAGGAAGCCGTGCGCCGCGTCAGGGAGGGGTCGTATGATGTGATCATAGTAAATTTTGCCAACTCCGACATGGTGGGGCATACCGGCGTGATGGAGGCTGCCGTAGCGGCGGTGCACGCCGTGGACGCCTGTACCGCGCGCGTGGCGCAGGCCGTATTGCAGGCGGGGGGGCATTGTCTGATCACGGCGGATCACGGCAATGCTGAATGTATGATCGATCCGGTAAGCGGTGGCCCTTTTACCGCGCATACCACCAACCCCGTGCCGCTGATCGTCGTCGACCCAGACCGAATCGGGGAAAAGCTGCGGGATGACGGCAAGCTTGCGGATTTGGCGCCCACGCTTTTAAGTATGATGGGCCTGCCCATACCCAAGGAGATGACGGGCAAACCTATGTTTCGGTTACACGTTTAGAGCGGATGTTCTTCTTTTTTTCTTTTCCATCGCATATCTCCTTGCATAAAATAATTTGGTGTGGTATAACCCGAGTTTGACAGCAATCGGGTAGGAGGCCACCCATTAGTTGGGTGGTCTCCTACCCGATTATGCTATTACGGCTTTCCTCTTCGCTGTTGACTTAACTTAATGACATTGGGCGCAAGCCCGCCTCAGACAATCAACAAGCCTCTGCATGGGAAAGTAACAGAGAATTCCATGCAAGATAAGGCTTCTCATCCGTTATTTTGCAGCGGCATGACGGTGCAAAATGACACCCTGCAGTTCTTCTTTCCGTGATCGGATGAGGCATGCGGATTTACGCATTCAAATTGAGCAAGTAAAACAAGAAATGCAAACGCCTTTTTCCTTTACCGTTGAGCTTAAAAACAAAGCTTGCGCGTATTGAAGAATTGGGCCACAGGATGGGACATAACCAGCGGGAAACACCCGATATGAAGAAGGTTGAGCGACTTCATAGAAAGGTAATGGCGAGGTAAATTTTTGCCGTGCCATTTAGCGAACGCATACATGTTGCCAAATAATCTACGATACGGTACTGTAAATAAAAAACGGGATCGAAAATAAGCGAGGGTTTAGTCATGGACGAACGTATTACTAAAACGAATAAAAGCATAAAGGACGCTTTTTTACACCTTCGGGAGCAGTTTCCTCTGCATAAAATCAAGGTTAGAGAACTGTGCCGCATCGCGCAGATCAATAAAACCACTTTCTACCGCCGCTATGATGATATATATGCGCTTGCTGAGGAAGTTGAAGAAGATATGATCAACAAGTTTGTGAGCGATTTAAACAAGGGAAAGTCGCTATATGAAGATCCGGGTGATTTTTTCCTGGCGCTCGATAAAACGATGAACAGCGCAAATGAAAAGGTGAAGTGTATCCTGTTTTCCGACAAGGTGGAAACCATGTGGGATAAGCTGGAGGTGAGCTTGAAGGAGCAATACCTTGCTGGGAAAAGTTCACTGAAAGAGTATGTGGCGCTCACTTTTGCAATCGGCGGTGTTTCAAACGTTTGCCTGGGGTTTTACCGGGACGGCACGGAAATAAACGTGTATGAAATATATGCTATGCTCGCGGAGCTCGTGAACAAATCCCTGAACGCAAATACTTGATATTTTTTGGCCCTATATTCTCCAATTCCATATCGTTTTGCAACCATTGCGGCAAATAGTTGACTAAGCAACTTTTGCCGTTGATTGCTGCTTGTTTTTGCTACGGTGGTTGCTTAGTATGTATTTGTGCTTGTCAAAATTGAAGCAATCAATTTCCCAAGCCACAATTCTATTACATTTCCAAATGGAGGAAAGAACATGAAAAAAACACTCGCATTACTACTCATAATTGCATGTTTGCTTGGTGTATGGGGATGCGCGCCACAACAACAAACGAGCGAGCCATCCACGACAGTTCCAGCGGAAACAACGCCGCAGGTAGCTGTAACGGATGCACCTGAGGGGTCTTTTGCACCCGGTACATATACAGGCTCCGCCCAGGGGATGTACAGCACCATCATAGTGGAAGTGACGCTTGACGAAAGCGCCATAACGGACGTTGAGGTCGTGTCCCAAAACGATACACTTCAAATTGCCGCAGCTGCGGTTAACGAAATGCCCGGTAAAATACTTGCAGCACAATCCGTGGGTGTGGATACGACAACCGGCGCAACGATGACTTCCTTCGCCATCCTCAACGCAACCCGCTCGGCTTTGGAAGAAGCTGGCGCATTGGATGCGTTCTCAGCAAAAGTGGAGCCTGCCCAAAAAAATGAGGCGGCGGCGGAAAGCTTTGATGTTGTCGTTGTAGGCGGCGGTGGCTCTGGCCTGAGCGCGGCTGCATATGCGGCGCAAAACGGCGCATCCGTCCTGGTTTTGGAAAAGGTGGCGTATACCGGCGGCTCAACGGCGCTCTCAGGCGGCGGCATGATCATCGGCGGAAGCCGGTATAATGAAGCCATTGGCTATGACTATACGCCGGAGGAGTTTGTGCAATACTATGTCAATATCGCTAACAGCAGGAAAGATCGGCCTGAAGATATGTGGATCAATGAAAGCCTCATAGAAAAAGTAGGAGCCATCTCAGGAAAAACATTTGAAGAATTTATTGATGCAGGACTTCCTATGCCGGAGGGGTGGCAGGAAGGCCCGTGGGCAGCAGTTCCGGAGCACCATTTGCTGTCACTGGGGAAAGGCCATATGGTAACGGAGTCTTGGGCGGAGGGCCGCGGCTTGGTATCCTTTGGCAATTTCACGCTGCCTGCGCCTTTAGGTGCCGGAAGATTTTTTAGCGAGTGGCTCACATCCTTCACAAAAAGTAACGGGGCCGAGGTGCGCGTAAACTCCGCTGTCACAGAGCTGGTCATTGAAAGCGGAACAGTAACGGGTGTAAAAGTGGAGGATGAAGAAAAAACCTATGTGGTAAACGCGAAGAAAGTGATCCTCGCGTGCGGCGGCATGGAACAAAATGCGGAGCTTGTAAAAGAATACGCGCCGGAAATCGCAGGAGCGCAGGTTGCCGCTTGCCCCGGAAATACAGGGGACTTCCTATCTCTTACAAAATCGCTTAACCCCGTGCTGACGGGTTATGGAAGCGCAGCACAGGTGGGCGTAGACGCACGCTATGAAGCAAACACGCCATATGGTGCGGTATCACTTGCCGGATTATCAATATGGGTCAACAAAGAGGGAAACCGCTTTGTGAATGAAACGGGCCACTATTATGATTTGGCTCGCGACCTCAAGCAGCAAACTGACGCGATGGCTTGGGGCATTGCCGACAAAAACAACCCGAATATAGCGGTAATTGAACAAGCTGTAGCTGAGGGGATAAACTATAAAGCAGATACGCTTGAAGAACTGGCAGAGCTGATAAAGGTTCCGGCGGACAAATTGATTTCGGCTGTGAACTTGTTTAACGAAGAGCGCGAGGCAGGAAAAGACGACAGTGCTTATGGTGTGACAAATGAACGGATGATGCCTGTGCTGGAAGCGCCGTTTTACGCGCAGCCCGTACGTCCGGTTTTGATGTTTACCCTTACAGGCTTACAGGCAAATGACAATTGCCAATTGCTCAATCAATCAGGTGAAATCATTCCCAACCTGTACGGAACGGGCGAAGTCGTATTCGCCAATACGTTCTTTGAAAACTACATTGCAGGTGGAAGCGCAATTCAAAATGCTATCATGACGGGCCGCATTGCGGGCGAGCACGCCGTACAGGAAATCATATAAAATTTTTTATTCCTGACATTAGGAACAAACAGATGCCAATTTAGGCGAGAATAAACATGGGGCTGTCCAGAAATGGGCAGCCCCTTAACAAAAAAAAGAGTAACAAAAAAGCGGCACTTTCAGTAGAGAAAGGCCGTTTTTTGGTATAAAATTTATATGTGAAAACAAATCAAATACACAAAAAGTATAGTAGAAATCAGCGGGGATAT
>JAISXK010000040.1 GCA_031270585.1 Clostridiales bacterium
AAATTGCGTTCTTCTTAATTCGTACTATACAGTTTTCAAGGTGCCCGCCGCTTCTCAAAGCAGCTCGTTTATTGTAGCAAACCTCTCTCGCCTATGTCAATGGGTTTTTGGCTGTTTTTAAACTTTTTTCGCGCTTTTTTCACGCGGTTATCTGCTATCGTACATGCAGTCTGTGGTTTTGATGGTGGTTGCGCAAGTTGTTCAATGGGGAGAGTGGCATTTAGTCCTGTAAAAGACAAGCGGATGCCGCCGGTATCCCCTCATAGCAAGCGTCACAGTTTGGCGAGCGCTTGTTTTATATCGGCGATAATATCCTCTGCATCCTCAAGCCCGACGGAAAAGCGGAAAAAGCCGCCGTGAAACTCTTCCGGGTAGAGATATTGCCGTTCATCATTCTCGCCGAGGAACACAATCAGGCTTTCGTCGTGACCGAGCGAAACGGCGTTTGTTATGACTCGCAGATGGCTTACAAAGCGGTTGTGCGCGTCATGGTCAGCGTTCAGCGCAAACGCCATAACGCCACCGTAGCCGTTTTTCATCTGTTTTTTCGCAATATTATGTCCTTTGAACGATTCCAGCCCCGGATATGCCACAAACTTCACCTGTGGCTGGGATTCAAGAAACTCCGCAATCTTCTGCGCGTTTTTGTTGTGCTGGCGCATGCGCAGCGGCAAAGTCACCACGCCGCGCATAATAAGCCAGGCGTTGAACGGGCTGATTGCTCCGCCAAGGTTCACCATTGCCTCCGCGCGGATTTTATCAATCAGCGGTTTCGCCCCAAGAACCGCGCCGCCAAGCGCGTCACCGTGACCGTTGATGTACTTTGTCAGACTCTCAACGGTCAAATCCGCCCCATAGTCACAGGGAAGCTGGTTGTACGGCGACGCAAAAGTATTGTCTACCGATAGCAACGCGCCGTGTTCGTGGGCAAGCTTGGCTATTTCCCTTATGTCGCAGACCCTGATTGTCGGATTGGCAGGCGTTTCAATATGAATAAGCTTTGTGTCCGGCTTAATCGCCATCCGTACTTTTTTTGCGTCGGAAGCGTCAACAAGCGTAGTCTTTACGCCATACTTCTCGGGTAGCAATTCGTGCATCAGCCGATAGGCGGCAATATAAGTCGTGTCTAAAACCACAGCGTGGTCGCCTGACTTTAAAAAAGCAAAGAACACGCCGGACAAGGCCGCCACACCAGTGGCAAGCACAACACAGTCCTCCGTACCGTGGAGCAAGGCAAGTTTCTGCTGCAAATAAACCTGGTTCGCTCCTCCGTTGCGTGTATAAAGGTTGCCGCCCGTGCTTGACCAATTGATGTCGCTTGGGTCGTAAGGCAGTTCATAACTGTTCGCCATAGTTATCGGGCGGCGAATCGCGCCCGTTTCCTTGTCTGTCTCGTTGCCACCGTGGATGGCCCGCGTAGCGAAGCCGGACATGGCGTCAATGTTTTTAATTTGCATAGCCCTTACTCCTTTTCTTCATTTTAAACCGTGACTTTTATTAGCAGATTTCAACTTTGATAAAAATTTCTCGCTGTTAACAATCACGCGTGTGTGTATTCCTTTGCCGATTTGTTTTTCTCCCTCGAACGCAACGACTTCAAATTCACGCAGTCGCCCATCTATCGCAGTAACGGTAGCCATAGCGGTTATATTTGCGCCGACGGGACTCGCGGCAATGTGCTCAATATCAATCCGCGTTCCGACCGAGGTCTGTCCGTCCCCCACTTCGGCGTCCAGACAGGCGCAGGCGGCTTTCTCCATAAGTGCCACCATCGACGGCGTGGCAAACACGGGCAAGAGTCCGCTGCCAACTGCGGATGCAATGTTTGTTTCGTCAACGATTGCGGTGGCAGTTTCCTTCGTTCCAACTTCAATACGCATCCGCTCAATTTCTCCTTATTCCTTCGTCACGGCATCTTCGCCGAAAATTCTATCGAGTTCCGCATCCGATGTCACGCTACGCACCCTCAGGCAAATTGCCGTCTTATTCATGTCCAGGCGAGGGGAGTGTCCCGCCTGAATCTGCGATCCTTACGGCACTTTTGTGCTCTATGCCCATTTTTTTGACGCAACTTGGGTTTTTATCTTCTTTTTCCAAGATTTTATCGTGATTTTTGTCTAATTGCAACCGTAATCCTCGATCTGTGCCCATCCCCTAATATGCGACTATATGCCTGCCTTGCCGGATCGCGCGGGCTATATATTTAAAAAGATCATGCCTCCCTGTAAAAAACATTTGTATTGTTGCCGATTTATACGCGCCACGCTTTAAAAACTCATTATAAAATGGTATGATTGGATAAATAGAAATCAATGGAACCGGGGTACCTTTATGCCTGCCGCATTGATTGACGACAAAGCCTTATATTATTTTAATACCGGGGTCTGTGTAAACGCTTACGAGTTATTGGGCGCGCACAAGCTTCACGGTTACTGGCGGTTTGCCGTTTGGGCGCCCACCGCTCAGGCGGTTTGCCTGGCAGGCAGCTTTAATGATTTTCAACCCAATCAAATGCCCATGCAGCGCATAGGGGATACCGGCGTTTGGCAAATTGCCACCGATGCCGCGCAGCGCGGCGATCTTTATAAATATTATATTACCGCCCGCGACGGACAGGGCTATTGGCGCGCCGATCCTTATGCCACCAGAGCGGAATACCCGCCCGGCAGGGCAAGCGTCGTTTGGGATATACCAAAATACACCTTTGGCGACGAACTATACTATAATAGGAAAAAGCACAGGAACCCTTACCTTGAGCCTCTCAATATTTATGAGGTGCACTTGGGTTCTTTTACGGATGTGGCAAACTACCGTGTGCTGGCAAAAAAAATTGTGGATTATGCCGCCGATATGGGTTACACGCATTTAGAACTTATGCCGCTTGGCGAGTATCCGTTTGCCAGGAGCTGGGGCTACCAGGTAACGGGTTATTATGCCGCGACCGCCCGTTATGGCGACCCGGAAGATTTGATGTATTTTGTGAATTTGGCGCACCAAAGGGAACTTGGCGTATTTCTTGATTGGGTGCCCGCGCACTTTCCCAAGGATGAGCACGGCTTGCGCCTTTTTGACGGCTCTCCGCTATACGAGCCTGCGGATACACTGCGCGCCGAACAACCGCAATGGGGCACGCTCATGTTTGATTACGGACGCACGCAAGTGCAAAGTTACTTATTATCTAACGCCTTTTATTGGCTAAAGGAATTTCATTTTGACGGGTTGCGTGTTGATGCCGTAAGTTGCATGCTCTTTTTGAATTATGGCCGCAAGGAGGGCCAGTGGCGGCCCAACTCGTTTGGCGGCAACGAGAACCTCGACGCCATCGCCTTTATCAAAAAGCTGACCTCTCGCGTGCGCGAAGAGTGGCCCGATTATGACCGGCTGTTGATAGCGGAAGAGAGCACCGCCTACCCCTATGTGACCAAGCCACCCGAAGAGGGCGGGCTGGGCTTCCATTTTAAATGGAATATGGGCTGGATGAATGATACGTTGCGCTATATGGAGGAGGATAGCTACTTTCGCAAATGGCGCCATGATAAGCTCTCATTCTCACTGACCTACGCGTTCAGCGAGCATTATATACTGCCGTTTTCTCACGACGAGGTGGTGCATGGCAAGCGCTCTTTATTAGAAAAAATGCCCGGCGATTACTGGCAGAAGTTTGCGCAATTGCGCGTGCTGTTCGCTTACCAATATGCGCACCCCGGCAAAAAACTCAATTTTATGGGCAACGAGTTTGGTCAGTTTATTGAGTGGAAATATGATCAAAGCCTGGATTGGTTTTTGCTTAAATACCCCAAACACAATGAGATGCATCACTTTACCCGCGCACTCAACCACTTTTATAAGAGCACCCCCGCTCTGTACCAACGCGATATGGATTGGGGCGGCTTTAACTGGGTGAGCGTAAACGACGATATCCATTCCATAATCGCCTTTATAAGGTGGGATCGGGTGGGCAACGGCGTATTGTGCGCCTTTAATTTTACACCACACCCCTGGGGGGATTACCTTGTCAACATGCCTGTTAACTGCCTGTTGTCGGAAGCGCTCAGTTCCGACGAAGCATGCTATGGCGGTACCGGCAACTGGCTGAACCCCAAGCCTATTGTAATTCGGCACGAAGGCGTCATCAAACTGCCGCCGTTTGGCGCGACGTTTTTGGTTTTAAGCGATATTACACCCATACTTGAGCTTGTAGCCGACGCATGAATTCCACCATTTAAAGGGAGGAGGATGCGCATTGAGAAAAAAGCAGATCGTAGCCATGCTTTTAGCCGGCGGACAGGGAAGCCGGCTTGGGATACTGACATCCAATATGGCCAAGCCCGCCGTGCCGTTTGGCGCAAAATACCGCATAATTGATTTTCCGCTGAGTAACTGCGTGAACTCCCAGATCGATACCGTGGGCGTGTTGACGCAATACCAACCGCTGGAGTTGAACACCTATATCGGCAACGGCCAGCATTGGGACTTGGATCGCATCGACGGCGGCGTGTTTGTGTTGCCGCCCTATGTAAAGGGCAAATGCGGGCAATGGTATTCGGGCACCGCAAACGCCATATACCAAAACCAGATGTTTGTAGATCAATACAGCGCGGAATATGTGCTGATATTGTCGGGCGACCATATTTATAAAATGGATTACGCCGCTATGCTGCGCTTTCACATTGAAAAGGGCGCTACGGCAACCATCGCCGTGTTTGAAATACCTATCGCCGAAGCGTCCCGGTTTGGCATCATCAATATAGACGACGACAAGCGCATTGTATCGTTTGATGAAAAGCCAAAGTGCCCGCGTTCCAACCTTGCGAGTATGGGCGTGTATATATTCAACTGGCAAAACCTGAAAGCCTATATGCAGGCCGACGAAGAGAACGCCGCCTCACAAAACGATTTTGGCCAGGATATTATCCCCGGCATGCTGCAAAACGGCGAAGTGCTCTACGCCTACCCCTTTCACGGTTACTGGAAGGACGTAGGCACCATTGGCAGCCTTTGGGAGGCTAATATGGATTTGCTGGAAGACTCCCCGTTGCTGGATCTATACGACCCTTTTTGGCGCATCTATTCGCGCAACCCCATACTTCCCCCGCATTATGTATCGGCGGAAGCTTCTATAAACTGCTCGCTCGTGGCGGAAGGATGCGAGGTGTACGGCCGGATTTCGCACAGCGTTATATTCGCCGGCTCGTATATCTCCCATGGAGCTGTTGTGGAAGACAGCATTGTGATGCCCGGCGCGCATATCGGCGAAAACGCGCATGTATACAAATCCATTATCGATGAGCGCGCCATCATTGGACAGGGCGTGGTTGTAGGCGCAAAACCGCAGAAAAATCTCACGATAGATAACAGTTTGACCGGCGATATCACGCTGGTGGGCTATGATATGCATATACCTGACGGCACGGCGCTGCCTCGTGGCATGGTTGCAACAAAGGAGACGCTGGGTTACCTTTATAAGAAAGGAGGAACAACGCCATGATCGCGGACGCGTTTGGTATTGTGTATACCGGTGAAGAGGCGGCGCGACTCAAAGAGCTTACGCATTCGCGCTCGGTCGCCGCTACCCCTTTTGGCGGCAGATACCGCTGTATCGATTTTATCATCAGCAACATGGTGAACTCGGGCATCAGTAACATAGGCGTGATCGCTCAGAAAAACTACCATTCGCTTATGGATCATCTGGGCTCGGGCAAGGAATGGGATTTGGATCGCAAGCGCGACGGCCTGTTTATGCTGCCCCCCTATGTAACGCGGGATAATGTGGGCCTTTATCGCGGCACTGTCGAAGCTTTAAAAAGCATAGGCGGGTATATCAGGAGAAGCACGCAAAGATATGTGCTCTTCTCGGGCAGCTATACCATATTTAATAGGCCTTTTGGGCATATGATAGAGCAGCATATCAATAGCGGCGCCGATATTACCATTATGTTTAATGATAATGATATACTTGAAGAATATGATCAATATGAAGATCTGCGCCTGGTGATAGGGCCTGACGGCCGGATTGTGGATTTAGAATTGAACCCTTACCGCTCGCAAAACCAAAACAAGAGCTGCAATGTTGTGCTTATGGAAAAAAACCTACTGGAATACCTTGTGGAGGAAGCCAGTGCGCACGGCCTGTATGATTTTACGCGAGATGTGCTGCAGCGCAATGTGCGTAAATTAAAACTGTTCGGTTACCATTATTCCGGGTTTGTTGCAAGGCTGAATTCCCCGCAGGCGTATTTTAAAAGCAATATTGCTTTGCTGAAAAGCGATGTGCGCGCGGATCTGTTTGACGATGCGCATCCCATATACACAAAGGTGAAGGATGAGGTGCCGGCAAAATATGGCCCTACTGCGGATGTAAAAAACTCCATCGTGGCCTCGGGCTGTATTGTGGAAGGTGAAGTGCGCGACAGCTTGCTGTTTCGCGGGGTTTATGTGGCAAAGGGCGCTAAGCTTAGCAACTGTATTGTTATGCAGGGCTCGCAAATACATGAAAACGCGTCTCTCGATTGTGCTATACTGGATAAAACCGTAGTGGTGAAGCGCGGCCGGAAGCTTCACGGGCACGAAAAGTTCCCCATTGCCATCAGGAAGGGCAGTATTATATGAACACGCTTACGAAAGATAAATTGAAGATATTATTTGTGGCGTCCGAAGCAATGCCCTTTGCAAAAACCGGCGGCCTTGCGGATGTAATTGGTACGCTGCCGCTCGCGTTAACACGCGAGGGCCTTGATGTGCGCGTGATCATACCCAAATATCGGGATATTGACGCCTATTGGAAAGCGCAGACGAGGCATTTGGGCGAGTTTTACGTCAATATGGGCTGGCGTAACCAGTATTGTGGTGTTGAGCAGCTTATATATCAAGATGTACCTTTTTATTTTATAGACAACGAATTTTACTTCGCGCGCGAAGCGATCTATGGCGAAGGCGAGAGCGAGGGGGAGCGGTTTGGCTTTTTTTGCCGGGCTGTGATCGAAAGTTTGCCGCTTATATCGTTCTTCCCTGATATCATACACTGCCATGATTGGCAAACGGGCCTGTTGCCGCCCCTGCTCAAGCTGCATTATAGACACTTGCCCGATTTTTCCAATATTCGCACAGTATTTACGATACACAATTTAAAATACCAAGGTGTTTTTAACTGGCAACAGATTGACGAGCTTTTCGGCATAGGGTATCGATACTTTACGCCGGAATACCTTGAGTTTTATGGCGGGATCAGCTTTATGAAGGGCGGTATTGTTTTTTCGGATTACGTGAGCACGGTAAGCCCTGCCTACGCGCAGGAGATTCAAAACCCTTATTATGGTGAGCGGCTGGACGGGCTGTTACGCGCGCGCAGCGATAAGATTCGCGGCATACTCAACGGCATCGATAAAACCATTTGGAACCCCTGGGCGGACAAACTGATAATAGCGCGTTACAGCAGGAAAGATATTTCGGCTAAAGCCAAATGTAAGGTCGCGCTACAGCAGGCTTTTCACCTGCCGGTGGATGAAGACGCCATGGTGGTTTGTATTGTTTCGCGGCTTACGGAGCAAAAGGGACTTGATTTGATCGTTGGCGTGCTCAACGATATGATGCGGCTACCTATACAGCTGATTGTTCTGGGGCATGGAGACAAGCGCTACCAGGACATATTTTCCTGGGCGCAGTGGCGCTACCAGGGCAAGGTAAGCGTATGCTTTTCATATAACGAAAAATACGCGCACATGATGTATGCCGGCGCGGATTTGTATTTGATGCCTTCACGCTTTGAGCCGTGCGGCATCTCTCAGTTGATTGCGCTGCGTTATGGCACGGTACCGCTGGTGCGCGAGACAGGCGGCCTGAAGGATACCATAACGCCCTATAACAAATACACCGATGAGGGCACGGGGTTTTCGTTTGCAAACTATAACGCGCATGAAATGCTCGTTACCCTGCAGCAGGCCATAAAATATTTTCACGACAAAAAACTTTGGGCACGCTTAGCCACGCGTGGCATGCATAAAGATTTCGGCTGGCATGTATCCGCCCGTCAATATGCGCGGCTTTATAAAGAAATCATGGCTGGCATGACGCAAGGCGTTTCCCCTTCCTCTCTCACAAATGCCGCTTTGCCACCAACCCCGGGAGGCCCGCCGCCGCTTACGCCATACGCGCGCCGGCATGCCGGCGACCATGATGCGGCATCAAATAAAAAACAAAGCGACATATTGCCGCCTTCCGTAAATACTGCCCCGGTTGCGCCTGCCAAGGTCACGCGCTATGGCGACACATCCCCTAAAAATTTTACTTAAGCAGGTAACAGGATGCCTAAGCGTCAAAATAAGCAGGCCCCCGCGCATGACGCGGCTACCGCCGATTCGGACAGAAAAAAATCGCCGTTAAGGACGATGCTTCTCATTTTGCTTTGCCTTATGGGCGTGGCGGTGCTGACAGTAGCGGGGTTGCTGCTTTTGTTGCCGCTAAGGATGGCGGCACCGGGCGCCTATACGTTTGGCGACGAAGACCCCGCTATCGCTTCGCCAACAGCATTGCCCGCCCAACCTTTTGTAGCCGCTTCCACAACTCCCCCGCTTCCCCTGCCCCCAGACGACGAAGAAGAGGTCCTTGACCCCGCGCTTGAGTTTGAGCCGCTGCCCCTTGCGGATCTTTTTAACCAGACGCAGTTAACGCAGGAACAATTGGCGCTTATGGAAAACCAGGCGAAGGACACCGTCAACTATACCCACGTGCTGCTTGTGGGTGTTGACCGGCGCGGCGCCAAGGGAAACTCGAACGCAGATACCATCATGATCGCCACCATAGATAAGAAGAACGGGCGGCTAAAGCTAACGAGCGTGCTGCGCGATTGTTATGTGCCCATAGAAGGTTTTATAGAAGATCGCATCAACTCTGCCGCCACGGCGGGCGGCATACCGCTTTTGATGCATACGGTGAACGAACTGCTGCACTTAAACATCACCAACTATGTGCTGGTGGATTTTCTTATGTTTGAAAGCGTTGTGGATAAGCTTGGCGGCGTTGGCGTCAATATGACGGAAAAGGAGATATCCGCCGCGAATGACAATATTGCGGGGTTAAACAAGCAACGCGGCGTGGAATATCTGTGGGACGGCTTTATATTTGCAAACCCCGGCAGCGTGCGGCTTGACGGCAAGCAGGCGCTTGCCTATGCGCGCATACGCAAAATCGACAGCGACTTTTCGCGAACCAATCGGCAGTTTAAGGTGTTGAACGCCATATACGCCGGCTTTCGTTCTAAAAGCACGGCGGAGCAGTATGCGCTACTATACGATTTGATGCCCCTGGTAGAAACCGATTTGAGCGTAGCGCAGATACTCGATATGGTGGTGAGCGCGTTGTCGCTTGACAGCAGAGGCATATCGCATGAACGCGTGCCGTTCGACACGTATTATAAAAGCGGAAGCGTAAAGCGCAAATCCGCGTTGGTACTGGATATGCCTATGAACGCCTGGCTTGCGCACGACTTTATATTCAACAGCAAGGAGGAACCCGCAAGCGCTAAAAACCTTCCCGGCGGGCCGTCATTGCCACCGCGCACGCCGGGGCCTACGCTGCCGCTTGACGCCTACGGGTTGCCGGTCTATACGGATGGCACTACCTTGGCGCCCGGTGAAACGGATAACACGGACGGCGACGCGACCGGCCAAGCCTCGGGCCAGAACACGCCCGCCCAGAACAATCTATACCCTTAATATAAATTGTATTTATATTTTAATAGTAAATATAAATATTTTCCCTTTATTTCATCTTTTTTCTGTCCCTTCTTTTTTATCGGTACATTTATATCGCCTTGGCTTTTATGACTTGGGCGGCCGGTTATTATACTCCTCCATGAGCGTGTCAAACTGTCGCCGCATCACGCTTAGCGTGTCCTCCACGGCATTCATTACGCGCCGCAGCTGTTCCTCCGCCTTTTTGGTGGCCTGGATTTGCTTTTGCAGCGCCGCTTGAAGCTTTTGGTTTTCCTCATCAAAGGCCAGGTTGGCGCGCGCGTAATCAGTTAGCTGGCCGTTCAGGCGGTCAATATCGTACTTTGCCTTTTCAAGAGCGGATTTAGCATCCGCCGGCCAAACACCCTGGCGATCATCACCCAACAGGGGCAAAAAAGGCTCTGACCAGGCGGCCTTTGCGTTTTCCATCCAGGCTTTTGCAGGTACCTGTACCGGCCCGAAACGGCTTACATCAAACGCTTTAGGTTGCATGAATTCTCTAAGCACGGTTTCAAAAAGCCCCACCCGCTTTAGCTTGCCGTTTTCTATCAAAATGGCGCTTTCGCAAAGCCGGCCCAACATGGCGTAATCCGTACCTTCTATCAAAAGCGTCATGCCATTTTTGATCATGCCGCCAAACTCTTTTATATATCGCTCTAAATATGGCGGGCCGCATATCTCAAGTTGTTTGCTGATCACCAGCACGTCGGGATTTGCCGCCATCGCCATGCACACGCGTAGCCGGGCGCGCTTCGCTTCGTCATATGTGGATACCGGCTTTTTAAATTGCCCATAAACGCAGGCCGCTTTTTCCACCGCTTCTATATAGGCGTTCTTTTCACTTTCCTTTATGCCGGAAAGCGAAAAGGCCAGAAAAGCGTTTCCTTCGCCGGTTTCGGTTTTTACCAGGGTATCCTCCGCGCTAATAGCTGACGCCACGCGCCCTTCTACGGTGCAGTTTCCCCCGCTCGGCGGAATATATCCGCCTATCAGCCGCAAGAGAGCCGTAACGCCCGGTTCGTCCGCTCCCAACACCGCAAAGCTTTCGCCCCGCCCCAGCCAAAATGTGAAATCATTCAATAGAATTTCGCGCTCATACCCAAAGCGCTTTGGAAAAAGCGCGCCGCGCAACTGTTGCAATATGCCGCCAGCGGGCATGCTTATGGTGGCGTTTGTTAGCTGTAGCATACCGCGTTATCCTCCCGATGCAAACTGTTTTTAAATACTTTTGCGGATAGTATGCACATCAGCAAGACGGCTTATTACGCATAATTTTTGACAATATCACCGATGTTTGTCTGCATGGTGTTTATGGGGGTTATGCGCTTCAAGCGCGTCGCCGTCTTGTGTATTGATAGCGTAAAAAAAGCGTAAAAAAGCGATCTGTGCAAATCCTTCATCTTTTTTCTTCTGTCCTGTTCAAGATGTATTGTAGTCCTACAACACGAAGCGAGAGTTCCAAATACAGCCGCTGGTCAGGGTTACCGAGATCAAGATCCACATAGCGCATGATGCGTTCCAGTCGGGCTATCAGCGTATTTCGCTGAATATACAGTCGACGCGCTGTTTCTGACAGATTTCTGCCTGTATCCAAATAGACCCGTAGGCTCTCACAGTAGGATACCGAGGAAGTTTTATCACGCTCAGCCATTCGCTTAACGCAATCGGCGCAGAGAAGCTGTGCGGGAATTACACTGCATCCATATTGTATGAAATGCTCCAATACATAATCGGAAAAGCGATGTAACATATGATCCGCCTTGGCATTCATGCCCATATGCAGTGCCACATTAGCCTGCTTATAGTAGTCGCCGATAGCGGAAAAGTCCGTAAAAGCATCACTGCAGCCGCAGTGCAGTGATAGTTCGGCCAGGGTATTACTCATCTGCTCGCCGAATGATTCCCAAGTCTGATTGCTGGTAACCAGCGCAGCAATAGCGGCGCCATGTGGAATGGCCACAGCGCGCGGCAGAGCAAACTCCAACTGATGGGCAACATATTCGCCTGTCAAATGGGAACCCTCTGTGATGACGGACAGGCAGTAGAAGTGATCGTCCTTCTGCAAATCCAGCACTGAGGTTTGCCGCTGCAGCAGCTTGATTTCATCAGCCTTACATTTCTGTCCATTTAGCAGTTGAAGCATCAAATTTCTCAGATGGCTTTTATTCTCCGCAGAATAACCACCGAACAACAGTGCTGCTTGCAGGTATTGTGCAAGATGATTCAACAGCGGCCGATCTTTTGTACGAAAAGGATTTACATAATCGCCTACCACCAAAAGGCCGGTGATGAGATTTCCGTTATAGAGATTAAGCAGCAGGAATTCACCGCTAATTTGGGGATTGCGATAGCTGATGATATCGTGCGCTGATCGGAGCAATTCCGTGGTTTCCGGCGAAGTATGTAAGAATTCAGGATCGATGAATTCCAAATCACCGAAATAGCTATATTGCTTCGGCAGAGTCTCTATACCTGCTCGAGCAATGTATCTGTAATTGTGATCCAACACAATCATAGGGTTTTCAAACACGGGAAAGCTGCATTCTAAATAGTCCGTGATCGACGCTGCGTGCAGCACCAAATCCATTAATGTTTTGTCCCATATCTCATATTTATGGAAGATCCCTGTCATAAAATTGTGAAGCGTTTGTGCATCTACATCTTGTTCTATGGTAATGAGGATATTATCCCCTACGGGAAAATCCTCTGATATTCCAGTGCAAATAAATAAGCACCCCGTTACGGTTGCCCCTCGTATCGATAGCGGCTGCCGGACGATGTATACGCACTGGATACCGTCAGCAATAGTAGGATCAAAAAACAGCGGTGAGGACAGCGCCAATTCTACGCATCGATCCATCTGGCCGAAAATGCGCACGCCAACATAACTCTTTTGAAGCTCATCAAAAAGAATCGCCGCACTAAGCTTCACATGCCACCCTCCCCTTACAGTCCTCTTTGAAATAGAGACTGTATTTTTGTAGCCATTCTATCATGAAAAACAGTAAAACTGCAATATATTATGGCATTTCAGAGGGTGATATACTGAACATGACAAATATATAAATTCTTTTTTGCAGCTCAAACAAGATGAACAATTCGGCAAGGAGGTTTCATGAGATGAGTGAGTACACAGAAAAATACGGTCAATGGAGCGTTGTATGTGGCTGTTCTCAGGGCATCGGAAAAGCTATGGCTACAGAAGTTGCCCGCCGCGGGATGAATGTGGTTTTGACGGCCCGTTCAAAAGACAAACTGGATGCTCTGTCGGTTGAATTGGAAAAGACCTATCATGTGCAGACGAAAGTAGTGCCGATGGATCTGACAGACCCGAAGCGCGTGGAGATTTTGCGCGAGGCCACAAAGGATCTGGACGTGGGTATGCTGCTGTACAATGCCGCAGTTGCCTATGTTAGAGGTTTTTTGGATGGTGACATGGATTACTATAAGTACATGCTGAACCTGAACTGTATCGGCATGCTGGAGCTTACCTACTACTATGCCGAGCGTTTCGTGCGCCAACGCCGCGGTGCTTTGGTGCTGGTCGGCTCCAACGCCGGCTATCTGTCCATGCCGTACCTGACCATGTATTCCGCCACAAAGGGCTTTGTACTGATGTTTGCCTCATCGTTATACACGGAAATGAAGCCTTATAATGTAGACGTGGTCTATCCCATCATCAGCAATACAGAGACGCCGGGTATGCATGACCTGTTCCACGGCGGCGCTATTGAACGTATGGTGTGGCAGGATTTGAACGAGGTGGTCAACGATACATTCAGCGCGTTGGGCAAAACGCCCACCATCATTACTAACAAGAAGATGCGCCGCAGCCTGAATTTTCTGCGGACAGTAACCGATCTCAACGGAACGATTGAGCAAACGCACAAGAACGGCATCAAGATGCTCTTTGCCGATGATCTACCCAAACAGTATCCTTCTGAAGGAATTTAAAAGGAGACGTTCATGGAAGCAACGATCACAAAATCAAACGGCAGCAGTTTTGTAATTGAGGTAAGATCCGTTGCCAGCATCGATGCCAGCCGTTGCGTCAACTGCGGCGAGTGTCGTGAATCCTGCCCGGTCGATGCCATAGCTGAAACACAACGGCTAATCTGCCGCATGTGCCCGACCTGCACCGAGCGTCCTGCCATGCAACCGGCGGATATGGAGCGTATTGCCAGAGAGACTTCCTGTACCACAGCTTGTCCTCTCGGCATCAGCCCTCAGGGTTATATCAACCTGACTGCTGTCTGTAAGGAGCAGGAAGCATTTGCCCACATCTGGAAGTGCAATCCGCTGCCGTCTATCTGTGGACGTATCTGCACACATCCCTGCGAGGAGATGTGCAAGCGCGGAATGCTGGTCGATGAACCTATGGCGATTCGCGGCGTCAAGCGCTACCTGTCTGATACTTTCGCCGATTTCACCCCCAATATATATCCCCGCATCTATGAGGAACGCATCGCTGTGATTGGCGCAGGCCCTGCTGGTTTGTCCGTCGCTCATCGGCTTTCTATGCTAGGCTACGAGGTTACTATCTTCGACAAAGAGCTGACGGCAGGCGGCATGATGGTCAAGGGCATTCCCGAATTCCGTCTGCCTCGTGATGTAGTGGCCCGTGATATTGCTCGTCTGGATAAAGCTGGTATTCACTTCAAGCTAGGTGTGAGCATCGGCCGCAAGCAGATGGAGGAACTGAAGAAAGATTATGATCGCATCATTATTGCAGCAGGCTCTGATACCGCTACTGAGTTAACAATCGACGGCTGGCGCAAGGACGGCGTGTTCACGGCCCTGGGCTTCATGGATCGCGTCAATCATCAGCAGAGTACATGGCGTCATCCGGGGCAGGTATTTGTCAAAGGCGGTGATGTGGTCATCATCGGCGGTGGCGCTGTAGCCATTGATTGTGCTCGTACTGCGGTTCGCCTTGGCGCTAAGAGCGCTACCTGCGTCTGCATAGAGGGCGGCATGGATGTTCCTTGCCATACCTGGGAGTTGGAGGAGGCCCGCAGGGAGGGTGTGCAGCTTCTGGAGAAGTGGGCTCCCCAGAAGTTCGTTGGCCACATGAACGCACTTGCTGGCGTAAGCTTTGCGAAGGTATGTAACTTTGCGAAGGCTACCGATGGCCGCATCTCCTTTGAAGTAAACGCCGAAGAGACGATGGGGCTTCCCGCCAATATCGTCATCATGGCTGTTGGCCAGAAGGCTGCCCCCATCTGGAAGGAATACGCCGACGATGAGCAGATTGCCTTTGCCGGAGAAGTGCTGGGCAAGGATCGTTCAGTGGTGGATTCCATGGCTGCCGGCGTGGCTGTGGCCAATCAGGTAGATGTGTCGTTGCGAGGTCGTGAAACCAGGGCAGCCGGTACCCAGCGTAAGCTTCTGGTGGCAGACATCAGCGAGCGAATCTATCCCACAAACCGTCTGAAAATCGAGCGCCCCGCCATGCCTGTCGCCGATCCAGAAGTGCGTGTTAAAAACTTTGACGAGGTGGAAACCGCGTACAGCAAGGACGTTATCGACATGGAAGTACGGCGTTGCCTGCAATGTGGTTTTAGCGTGATCGACTCCGCCATTTGCATTGGCTGCGGCGTGTGCAGCCGTGTCTGTCCCAAGGGGGATGTTATCACCATGGTAAAGCCCAATGAAGGGGAGGTGTAATTGTGCTCAACAAAAGACAGGTAATCGTCGTGGGTTCCGGCCCTGCCGGCGCATCTGCCGCATTTTATCTGGCTACAAACGGCGTGGATGTGCTGATGGTAGATAAGGAGACATGGCCCCGCGATAAGGTCTGCGGCGATTCTCAAGCGCAAAACTTCGTGTCCAAGGTCTACAAAGACATGGGCATCTATGAGGAAGTCCAAAAGGTCTGTGGATACGGCATACGCAAGGCTTTTTACGGCGGCGTCAAGGAAGATCCCGCTATGTTTGATTTTGGCGGCGACCTTTCCAACAGCTTTCTCCTGCAGCGCCGTATCATCGACGATATGCTGCGTCGCGGCGCTATGCGTGTTGGTGCCGATTTTCTTGAGAATTTCGAGGTCACGGAGGTTATTCGCGAGCGTGGCTTTGCCAAGGGGATTCGCGGTATCTATGGCGGCAAACTGGTGGAACTCCGTGCCGATGCAGTGATTCTTGCCAATGGCAGCCATAATAACTTGGGCAAGCCCTTTGGCATCATGCATCTTGATCCGGAGCTAGTGTATATTGCTGCCCGTGGTTACTTCCGCAATGTACGCGGAGCTGAACCTGGTTGCTTTGAAGAACATCTTGTTTTTCCGGAGATGTATCCCAGTGGTTATTTCTGGAGCTTCTTGCTGCGGGACGATATAGCCAATGTGGGTGTTTTTATCTCGGAAAAGAGCCTCATCAAAAGCAATTGCCGCCTGGAAGACTACATCACCCGTTGGCGTGACACCACCCGCATCGGCGGCGAACGATTGGGCGAGTCGGAACTGATTGGTGAGATCAAGGGCTGGCGGTTGACCACTTCCCGCGAAGTGCGCGACGACATCTACGGCAACGGCATTCTCGCTGTCGGTGACGCCGGCGGCCATATCAACTGCCATTCCGGCGGCGGTTTTGAGTTTGCGTTGCAGTCCGGTTATGCTGCCGGTATGACGCTGCCTGACCTTCTGAAGAAAGGTGATGTCAGCCGCGAGGCGCTGCGCGCATTCTATGAATTGGACGCTCAACTGATCAATCCCTTCATGAAGATCAACACTGCTGTTCATGACAAGGTCAGTTGCGACCCCGAAATCTACGAGCGATTCATTGCCTTCGCCAAAGAGATGCCTGATTATCCCAACTT
Source organism: Clostridiales bacterium (assembly GCA_031270585.1). Lineage (GTDB taxonomy): Bacteria > Bacillota > Clostridia > Christensenellales > CAG-138 > JAISXK01. The sequence continues at coordinate 16,546 of JAISXK010000040.1, forward strand.
TGATCAGTACACCGCATACTGCATGTTCATGATGGTGGAGCAGGATGTCGATCTAACGGAAGAATGCGGTATCGATTTGGTTGCCATGAACCAGCAACAGGCCAACTATGAACAGCTCCCATCAAAGCTATAATAAACGACAATTAAAGTTAATACGAGGAGGAATAAGCATGTTAACAATGGACAGCAAAGTCAAGGAGCTGTACGATGACCCCAAAACCAGACCCGTCATGGAGAAGTGGTTCCCCGCAATGCTGACTGACCCGCAGGGCAAGATGGCTATGATGATGAAGCTCAAACAGGTTGTATCTTTCCCTCTTGCCAGCCTGAATGCCGAGCAGCGTGAGCAGTTGGCTAAGGAACTGGAAGACGCTCAAGCATAAATAAAGCATTACAATAAAGAAGTGGCAAGACAAGAAGCCGACATCAAACGTATATCGGAAGGACGCCATCTGTAATATAGGTGACGCCCTTGCTGCGCTACTTATCCATGCATAGCTTACGGGATAAATGAAACTATCCACATTCTTTCCATTTGAACATGAAAAAGAGGTTGTCCGTACTCGATTTTTCACAGACCGTTTCTGGACAACCCCTGCTTCATCTCTGCTTTCTCTTGTTTCGGACGAATAAGAAGACCGCGCCGCCCGCAATAAACAGGCACCGCCCTATGGCCAATATCGCCTTGAGCTCCATAACAAAAGCTTCTTTCTGTTTAGAATATATAGCTGAGCGCGACCGCCGCCAGCGCGCCCAGCGAAAGGACGGAACCGACTGACCAATGCTATCTACGAGGGTATCAACTCCATGATCCAAGCCGCAAAACGCAAGGCGCGGGGATATCACACCTTTGACGGCTATTCCTATATGATTTACCTCATGGCCGGTAAACTGCAACGCGCTGCTCCTAAGCCCTTCTGATTATAGCTTTTCAACTAAATCGGGAGTAGAGCTCCTATTTTGCATGCAAAACGCTTAAAAATTCTCACACAGCACTTGGAAGAAGCTGCGCGGATGCGCGCAAACAGGGCACACATCGGGTGCGTCCTCACCTTCATGCACATGGCCGCAGTTGGCGCAAATCCATTTTACCTTTTGGTCACGATTAAACACCTTGCCTTCTTTTATGTTTGAGGCCAGCTTTTTATAACGCTCTTCGTGCCGCTTTTCTATGGCGGCGACACCATCGAAAAGCTTGGCGATGTTTTCAAAACCTTCCTCACGCGCATCCTTTGCCATGTTGGCGTACATATCCGTCCACTCATAATGCTCGCCCGCCGCAGCGTCGGCCAGGTTTAACTCGGTGTTGGGCATGCCGTTGTGCAGTAGCTTAAACCAAATCTTGGCGTGCTCTTTTTCGTTGTGCGCGGTCTCCAGAAAGATTTCGGCGATCCCTTCGTAGCCATCCTTCTTTGCCTGAGAAGCATAATAGGCGTATTTGTTGGTTGCCTGTGATTCACCGGCAAACGCCGTTAGCAGATTCGCTTCGGTCTTTGTTCCTTTAAGTTCCATCATATTTACCTCCCTTATAATTATTTCTTTATTTATTGCCGATTTTTGTATATATACAGAATTTCGGCAAAATATATCGCAATATGATACTTATTGCGCTTGCTCGATTGCAACCGCAACGGCTACCGACGCGCCGACCATAGGGTTGTTGCCCATGCCGATCAGACCCATCATCTCTACATGCGCGGGAACGGAACTGCTGCCCGCGAACTGCGCGTCACCGTGCATCCTGCCCAAGGTATCCGTCATGCCGTAAGAGGCGGGGCCCGCCGCCATGTTATCGGGATGCAGCGTGCGGCCCGTACCGCCGCCGGATGCCACGGAAAAATATTTTTTGCCGTTTTCCATGCACCACTTTTTATAGGTGCCGGCCACCGGGTGCTGGAAGCGCGTGGGGTTTGTTGAGTTGCCGGTGATGGAAACATCCACCGCCTCATGGCGCATGATGGCAACGCCTTCGTTCACGTCATCCGCGCCATAGCAGCGCACAGAGGCGCGATCACCCTTGGAATACGCCTTTGTAAAGATAACCTTTAGTTCACCGCTGTAATAGTCATACTCCGTTTCCACATGCGTAAAGCCGTTGATGCGGGATATGATGGCGGCGGCGTCTTTGCCCAACCCGTTCAATATGACCCGTAAGGGCGCTTTTCTTACCTTGTTGGCGGTGTTGGCAATGCCTATCGCGCCTTGTGCCGCAGCAAAGCTCTCGTGCCCCGCTAAAAAAGCGAAACACTTTGTTTCCTCCCGCAGCAACATGGCGGCAAGATTGCCGTGGCCAAGACCAACGCCGCGTTGATCCGCTACGGAACCGGGTATGCAAAACGCCTGCAACCCCAAGCCGATAGCCTTAGCCGCATCCGCCGCCGCCGTACAGCTCTTTTTGATGGCAATGGCGGCGCCCGCCGTATAGGCCCATACGGCGTTATCAAAAGCGATGGTCTGTATGCCACGCACGATGGCATCTACATCCACACCCTTTTTATCGCATATGGCCTTGGCGTCCTCCAAGCCATTGATGCCATAGTCCTTTAGCGCGGCGGTGATTTTATCTATCCTTCTTTCGTAACCTTCAAATGTAATCATACTCTGCCCCCTATTCAAGCCTCGGGTCTATGGTCTTTACCGCCTCGGCAAAGCGGCCATATACGCCTACGTTTTTTTCATACGCTTCCTTCGGATCCGCGCCTTTTTTGATGGCGTCCATCATCTTGCCCAGCGATACAAACTGATAGCCTATGATTTCGCCGGCTTCGTCAAGCCCTATTTTTGTGACGTATCCTTCCGCTATTTCGAGGTAACGCGCGCCTTTTAATTTGGTGCCGTACATGGTGCCAATCTGCGAGCGCAAGCCCTTACCCAGATCCTCAAGCCCCGCGCCTACGGGCAGACCGTCTTCGCTGAAGGCGCTTTGACTGCGGCCGTATACAATTTGCAAAAACAGCTCGCGCATGGCTACATTGATAGCGTCGCACACCAAATCGGAATTGAGCGCCTCAAGTATGGTTTTGCCGGGCAGAATTTCCCCCGCCATAGCGGCGGAATGCGTCATGCCCGAGCAACCGATGGTTTCGATAAGCGCCTCTTCTATAACGCCTTCTTTCACATTGAGCGTGAGCTTGCATGCGCCCTGCTGCGGGGCGCACCAACCCACGCCATGCGTCAGGCCGGAGATATCTCTAATCTCTTTGGCCTTTATCCACTTGCCTTCTTCAGGTATGGGGGCGGGGCCATGCTTTGCGCCTTTCGCGACGCAAACCATCTCTTCCACTTCGCGTGAATATTGCATAAATTCAGTCGCCTCCTCGTCCGTAATGCTCTTTACGCCTTTAAAAGTATATCACGGAAGGTTGTGTTAACTCCATCAATTTATCAAAGTATTGCTATAAAATTTATGTTATACTCGAATGAAACGCGGGTATTATCCCGCAACCTGTGGTGGGCACCGATGGTATTGATGTTTTCTTTGCTTTGCTTTTTAGCTAACGCGTTTTTACTTGTGGATAAGTGGTTTTTAGAGGGTTCGTGTTTCGCTATGCTGCCTGTATTTACGGTGTGCGCGGTGGCGGTGGCCGGCGTTTTGATTGCGGCGCTGGAATACCGCGTCCGCAAGACCAAAAAAAAGAAAAAACACCCGCAGCTTTTGTTAATAGTAAACGCATTCTGCGGCTGCATAGGCGCGTTTTATTGGATTATGCAGCTTTTAGCATGACCGCTTGAAAAATAGTTTCGGTTTTTACGCATATCCTTAACTATATATTATGTATTATGCTTTTTCGTCTGTATTTCCTCATATTGCTTTTGTATAATAATAATGCAGGATACATTCAAATATCCTGCATTTTGGATGGGACAACGCTTTGCATTACATGTAAGAGAAGGAGGTTTGATACCCTTGAAACAATTGATGCTCGGAAATGAGGCCATTGCCCGCGGGGTTTATGAAAGCGGCGCGCGCGTCGCCTCGGCTTACCCCGGCACGCCCAGCACCGAAATATGCGAAAACGTGGCCAAGTACAGTGAAATTTATTCCGAATGGGCGCCCAATGAAAAGGTGGCGGTGGAGGTTGCGCTGGGCGCCGCTATCGGCGGCGCGCGAAGCATGGCCTGCATGAAGCATGTGGGTTTAAACGTCGCAGCCGATCCTTTCTTTACTGCCTCCTATACGGGTGTGAATGCGGGCATGGTTGTGGTTGTAGCCGACGACCCAGGCATGCATTCTTCTCAGGATGAGCAGGACACGCGCATGCTTGCGCTTGCATCGCATTCTCCAGTGCTTGATCCCAGCAATTCGCAGGAATGTAAGGACTTCATGAGGGTGGCATATGAGATCAGCGAAAAATACGATACGCCCGTAATTGTGCGCGTAACAACGCGCATTGCCCACGCCCGCACCGCTGTGGAACTTGGTGTTCGTCAGGAGATACCGTTGCGCGAATATAAAAAAGATACAGGCAAGTTTGTCTCCATGCCGGGCAACATGATTGGCCGCCATATAAAAGTGGAGCAGCGTGAGAAGGCCCTGGCGGAAGAAGCCAACCTGCTTCCTATCAACCGCATAGAATGGCGCGATAAAAAAACAGGCGTGGTTACAAGCGGCGCCGCCTATAACTACGTGAAAGAGGTTATGCCCGCAGCATCGGTATTGAAACTGGGTCTTTGCTATCCGTTGCCCGCCAAACTTATAAGGGAATTGGCCGACGGCGTGGAAACGCTGTATGTGATAGAGGATATGGAGCCCTTCTACGAAACAGCCATCAAGGCGATGGGCATCCCATGCTCCGGCAAGGATAAAACGGGCGTACAAGGCGAGCTTTTTGCCCGCAAAATCGCCGCTAAATTTATGGGCGCGCCGGATCCCGCCCCCTTTACCTCGCAGGATATACCCGTGCGCCCGCCGGTGCTTTGCCCCGGTTGCCCGCACCGCGGTTTGTTCTATGTGCTGGCCAAACGCAAGCTTACGGTGGCGTCCGACATAGGCTGTTATACACTGGGCGTACACCCGCCGCTGGCGGCTGTGGATACCTGCGTTTGCATGGGTGCGTCCATAGGCGTAGCGCACGGCATGGAAAAGGCGCGCGGCCGGGAGCAGGCCAAAAAAACCGTGGCGGTATTAGGCGACAGCACGTTTTGCCACAGCGGGCTGACGGGTCTGCTGAATATGCGCTATAATGGATCTGCAGGCACGCTTATCATCGCCGATAACTCCATCACAGGCATGACGGGCCACCAGAATAACCCCACCAACGGCATGGATATACACGGCAATCCAGCGCCACGGCTTGACTTGGAAGCCGTGTGCCACGGTATGGGTATTGAGCACATTGTGGTGGCGGATCCATTTGATGTACGCGAGCTGGAGCGCGTAATAAAAGAGGAAACGGAGCGCGAAGAGTTGTCTGTAATTATCGCGCGCCGGCCCTGTGCGCTCATCGTAAAGCAACCGGGTACGCCTTATTTCAGCGACCCGGAAAAATGCAAGAACTGTGCCATGTGTATGAAGATAGGCTGTCCTGCCATACGCAAAACCAAGACCGGCGTGGCTGTAGACAATACCCAATGCGTTGGGTGCGGGCTATGCGCGCGCGTTTGCCCCTTTAACGCGCTTGCCGTGGCCAAATAAGAAAGGAGCGTGGCAAATATGATTGGTATCGTAATAGTCGGCGTAGGCGGCCAAGGCACGCTTCTGGCCAGCAAAATTTTAGGAAGCCTGGCGTTACGCAACGACTATGATGTGCGCGTAAGCGAGGTGCACGGTATGAGCCAGCGCGGCGGCAGTGTTGTAACCTATGTGCGCATGAGCGCGGATGAACCGGTGTATTCTACCATAGTGGAGCAGGAGCAGGCGGATATCGTGCTGGCGTTTGAAAAGCTGGAGGCGCTGCGCGCGCTGCCCTACATGAAAATTGATGGCATGATGATTGTGAACACGCAGGAGCTTTTGCCCATGCCGGTGATTACCGGCGCGGCGGAATACCCGAATGATTGCGTGGAGCGCATACAGAAGAGCTCTAAAAACGTAATCGCGCTTGACGCCACCGGCATCGCGCTGGAATGTGGCACATTTAAGGCGGCGAATGTGGTGCTGCTTGGCGTGGCGGCGCAAAAACTGCCCTTTAGCAAAGAGCTTTGGATGAAAGCACTGGAAGAAAACGTGAAGCCGCAGTTTTTTGAGATAAACAAAAAGGCGTTTGAGCGCGGATATACGTATCAATGATTTCTTGGACAATAAAAGACTGCTTTGTTTGACCGCAAAGGGGCTGTCCAGAAATGGACAGCCCCTTAACAAAAAAAGAGTAACAAAAAAGCGGCACTTTCAGTAGAGAAAGGCCGTTTTTTGGTATAAAATTTATATGTGAAAACAAATCAAATACACAAAAAGTATAGTAGAAATCAGCGGGGATAT
>JAISXK010000066.1 GCA_031270585.1 Clostridiales bacterium
CGGCCCGGTTTCAACCATAAGCGATATTGAAGAATCGGATATACTCAAAAAGCACGCCCCCGTATTATGGCAGGTCACCAAGCGCTTCGCCGACCCCAGCACGCGTCATTCCGCCACCATCGGCGGCAATATCTGCAACGCCAGTCCCGCTGCCGATTGCGCGGCGCCGCTATTGGTGCTGGATGCCGTGCTGACGCTTGAAAGGCTGAGTGCCTCGCGCGAGGTTCCGATCACGGAATTTTTCATGAACAAAGGCCAAACAGCGCTAAAACCAGGCGAGCTTCTTACAAAGATCGTATTTAAAAAAGCCGCAAACAGCGCCTTTTATAAGTTAGGCGGCAGAAACGCCATGTCCATTTCCGCCGCCAATTTTGCGGTGGCGCTGGAGCCTGACGGCAACAGGATAAAGAACGTTCGCATCGCCACCGGTTGCCTGAGCCCCTTCCCCACCCGCGCCAGGGCCACCGAAGCCTTGGTAGAAGGCCGGGAACTGACGGATACGCTACTGGAGAAGGTTGACGAGGTGCTGAATAAAAACGACATCAATCCGCACAGCGGTTTGCGCGCGAGCGAGGCCTACCGGCGTGTGGTAGCGCCGGTATTTGTTCGCCGCCTGCTGCAAGCGGCCTATAGCGCTCAGGAGGTGTGGAATAATGAGTGAAATGATCAAGGTGAGTTTTACGCTGAACGGCAAGCCTGTAACCTACAACGTTGCGGCGCAAACCAGTCTTTTACGTATGCTTCGCGATAACTATAATTACGATGTAAAATGCGGTTGCGAGGAAGGCGACTGCGGCACCTGCACCGTGCTTGTCGATGGCGTCAGCCATAAATCCTGCATCACGCTCGCGGCGCAGGTAGAGGGAAAATCCGTGCTGACCGTGAGGGGCATCACCTATGGTGACGACGAAGCGGGCCACCTGCTGCAAAAGAATTTCGTCGAGTGCGGCTCCATCCAGTGCGGCTTTTGCACGCCGGGCCTGATTATGGTAAGCAAGGAGTATTTGAACAACGGCGGCATAGCCGACCGCAGCGCCATACGCAGAGCCATATCCGGCAACCTTTGCCGTTGCACGGGCTACAAAAAAATAATCGACGCCGTATACAAAACGGCCAAAGAGATCGGAAGGGAGGAGCGCCAGAATGTATAACACACCCAAAACCAGCTATAGCTTGGTAGGCACGGCGGTACCGCGCCATGACGCCTGGGCCAAGGTAAAGGGCGATCAGGCATATTCCGACGATTGGGCTATGCCCGGCATGCTCTATGGGAAAGTGCTGCGCAGCAAGCACGCCGCCGCCATATTGCGGGGCGTGGATACCAGTAAAGCGGAAGCGCTGCCCGGCGTGCACGCCGTTTTAACCGCTAAGGACGTGCCAAACAACATCGATATATCCAAATTCGGTCAAATGCGCGACGTGGGCGGCGGCTTTGAAGGTCTCTACAAGGCTCTGGCCGACGGCAAAATCCGCAGCAGGGGCGAGGCTATCGCCTTGGTCGCGGCGGAAACCGAAGAGATCGCCGAGGACGCGCTCAAGCTGATCAAAGTGGACTATGACGTACAGGAGGGCGTGTTTGACCCACGCGAAGCTCTCAAGCCCGGTGCATACATTGTCTCCAGTGAGGATACCAGCAACAAGATCATGGAAACCAAGGTGGAAAAGGGCAATGTGGAGGGCGCATGGAAGGATTGCGATATCATCATTGAGAACGATTACCATACCACCCCCCACGACCACGCGTACCTCGAAACGGAATGCGGCATGGCCTGGATGGATGAAAACGGTGTGGTTACCTTGCGCGTGGGCACACAAGTGCTGGAGCATTACCGTACCATCGCGCGTATACTGGGTCTGCCACACACCAAGGTACGCAATATGAGCGTGATGATGGGCGGCGGCTTCGGCGGTAAGGAAGACATTACCGTGGAAACCTACCTTGCGTTGCTCACATATAAAACACGCCGTCCCGTAAAGATGGTATGGACGCGTGAAGAGTCGCTCGAGGTACACGCCAAGCGCCACCCCGAATACCTGCATTACAAAACCGGCGCCACCAAAGACGGCAAGATACTTTGCCAGGAAGCGCATATCATTATGGATGGCGGCTCTTACACCTACCTGACGCCTTGGGTGCAGATGTACTCCACCATCAACGGCCCCGGGCCCTACAATATCCCCAACCTGCTCTCGCACAGCGTTTCGGCGTTTACCAACAACACGCTTTCAAGCGCGAACCGCGGGTTTGGCGCAACGCAGGTGAATTTCGCCTACGAACGCCAGATGGACGAACTGGCGCGCGCGCTGAATATGGATCCTTACGAGATCCGCCTGAAGAACGTTGTAAAAAATGGCGATGAAATTTCCACGGGCTTTGTGCTTGAAGGCCATATCGCACTCACGGAAATGATCAAAAAAATACGCGAAAAGCTTGAAGCCACGCCCAAGCCCGACCGGCTACCCGATGGCCGCAAGGTGGGCCGCGGTATCGCCGTGGGGCAGATGAGCTACGGGCGCTTGTGCTTTTTGCACGATTCCTCCCGTTGCGCCATCCGCGTGGAACTGGACGGCACTATAACATTGCGCGCCGGCGTACCGGATGTGGGCGCGGGCCAGGCGTCGGCACTCGCGCAGATCTGTGCGGAGGAACTCGGCCTGCCGATAGAAGATGTGCATCCCTTCATCATGGATACGCATCTGACACCGCTGTGCGGCACCAGCACGGCCACGCGCCAACTGTATATGGCGGGCAACGCGTGCATTATGGCGACACGTTTCGTCAGGGATATCATCGCCCGCAAAGCCGCCAAGCTTTTAGATTGCAACCCGGACGAACTGACATTCCGTGACAAGCAGATCGTATTCATCAACGATCCGCAAAAATCCATACCCTTCGTCACGGTGGTAGGCCACGTTTCCAACGATGGCGAGCTGTTATTCCATGAGGCGCAGTTCAACGCCCCGTTTACCGAAGTGCCCGATCTTACGAACATCAAGGGCCGTATCCACCCGGATATGACCTTTACCGGCCATGGCGTGGAAATTGCCGTAGATGAAGAAACCGGCGAATATGAGGTGTTGCGCATTATCGCCTGCATGGATTGCGGCAAGGCGCTCAACCGCAACAGCGTGGAGGGCCAGATGGAAGGCGGCGCGGTGTATAACCTTGGATGGCTGCGTGAGGATCTGCGCTGGCAAAAGGGCGTCACCAAGGGCAACAGTTTCTCCACATATCTCATCCCCACCTCGGTGGATACGCCGGATGTGGAAACCGTCGTGATCGAAAGCGGCGGCGGCCTTGGGCCTTATGGCGCCAAGGGTGTGGGCGAGCCGTCCGATAACACTATTTGTCCAGCCTGCGTCAACGCCATCAACGACGCTATCGGCGTCAGCTTCCACACAACGCTTGTTAAGCCTGAGCAGATTTGCCTGGCGCTGCATGAGAAGAAGCAAAGGGGAGCAAACGGTTAAATGGTTTATGGTGGGGGGCTCTGTCTTCGCGTCTCCGCTTTGGGGATAAAGCCCCTCCTTCTAAACGCCCGATGGGTGTTTAGAGTAAGCAGGGCGTGCTATGCTTACAAGGTTCCTTTTAAGGGCATTGCCCTCACTAAATTGGACGACAACCCCTCTTTCGCAACAAAACAGGCTGGAAACAATCGTTTCCAGCCCCCAATGTTTTTGGCTATTTTTTATGCTCGATCCCCTATTCTGCTTTCATTCTTTGCGCCGCGTCCAGCACCGCGCTTACCATTGCCACATAGCCGGTGCACCGGCAATAATTTCCGCGCAGATAATCCCGCACATACTCTTCGTCGGGGTCGGGGTTTTCGTTGAGCAACGCCGTAGAGGCCACCACCATGCCGGGCGTGCAAAAGCCACATTGTATCGCCGCGTGGTCGATAAACGCCTGCTGCACATGCGAAAGCGTGCCGCCATCCGCCAGGCCCTCGGGTGTCGTAATATCCCATCCGTCGGCTGCCACGGCCGGCACAAGGCAGCTCATTACACTTTTGCCATCCTTCAATATGGTACACGCGCCGCATTCGGCTATGCCGCAGCCATACTTCGCGCCGGTCATAAACAACTTATCACGCAGCACGTTAAGCAGCAACTCGTTGCTCTTGACCGCCAACCGGCGCGGCTTGCCGTTTACTTTGATCGTTATTTCATGCATGCTCATTATAATTTCCCTCCGCTCGCTTTCCATGCGGCCGCAATCGCATCCTGCGCGATTACTTTAGCTACATCCGTGCGGTATTCCGCCGTTGTACGGTTATCATCTATGGGTTTGATAAACGCTGAAATCTCGCTTGCGGTAGCGTCTATCAGCTTTTGCGTAACCGCTTTGCCCGCAAGAGACTGCCCGATATCCGCCACCAGCAGCGGCTTTGCCGCGATGGAACCCATGGCGATGCGGCAATCAGCAATTCTTTCGTCATCCCGCTCTATCACTACGGTGATGCTGATCTTCGCGATATCCGACTTCACCCTGCCCAGCTTGATAAAAGCGCTTCCGGTATTCGCCGCAGGCGCCGGCAGGCTGATGGCATGGAAGAGTTCATCCTTTTCCAGCACCGATACACCCGGCGCGAGGAAAAAATCCTCCGCCGCGACCTCACGCTCACCGCGCTTGCTCAATAGCCGCAGCACGCCCTTGTAGCACATCACGGGGCCAACAGCATCCGCCACAGGCGAAGCATTGCAAAAGTTGCCGCCGATGGACGCCATGTTGCGCACCGATACCGAGGCCATGGCGCGTATCGCCGCCGCCAAAGCGGGGTAATCTTTTATAACGCGTTCGTCCTTTTCGATTGTGGAAAGCTTGGCGTTTGTAAACAGCTCAAGCCTGCCGTCATCGCCCGATGCTATAGCCTTCAATTCGTCAATAGCGTTGATATCCAGCATGTAGTCCATATCCACCGGCGCACCGGTTTTGCATTTTACAATCAAGTCCGTGCCGCCCGCGAATACCTTTACGTTTGGCTTTTCGGCGAGTATCTCCAGCGCCCCGTTAAGCGTGGCCGGTTTGAGATAATCAAACTCTTTTTCTAAAAACTTTGTGTTCATTATTTTCCCGCCTCCTGCTCCTTGTTCTTTAGGGCCTTTAACACTACTTCAGGCGTGATGGGAAGCTTGTGGAAGCGAATGCCGATGGCGTTGTATACGGCGTTTGTTATCGCCGCCTGCACACTTGCGAGCGCCGCCTCGCCTATGCCTTTTGCGCCAAAGGGGCCTGAGGGCTCGTAGGTGTCGCAGAGCACCACCTCTACGTTTTCGATCCTGGGCATTTCCATAGCCGTGGGCGTCTTATAATCCACCAGCAGACCGTTGTTCTTCAACGCGCCGGTGTTCTCATCCAGCGGCATGGTTTCATATACCGTGTACCCGTAACCGCGGTTGAAAGAGCCCACCAACTGCCCCTTTACAAGGTCGGGGTTCATAGCTACGCCGCAATCGCCATATATCAGCACCTTGGGTATGCTGATAATACCCGTGCGCGTGTCCACCTCTACCTCTACAAAGTGGGTAGTAAAGCAGGGCGGACAGTTGCGCTGCCTGTAGCTATCGGTATACGCCATGGTGCCCCAGCTCATGATCTGAGCCTGCCTGGCCACATCGCCAACCGTCATAAATTTTGAGGGGAAGTTTTTCACCCGCACAACGCTCTGGCGCAATTCGTCGTTACGCATAACCTCCAGGTTGTAGTGGTGCTCCGCCATCAACCGGCCGGCAAACTCCAGCAGACGCTCTTTTACCTTCATGGCCACATGGTATACGGCGGCGCCGCCGCAATATACGCCACGCGTGGCGTGGGTGCATACGTCATAGCCGGTGTTCATGGTTTCCGCCGGGGAAAGGCCCACCATATCCAGCGGTACCTGCAGCACCTCTGCGGTGATCTTCTTCAGGGCATCCCATGTGCCGCCGCCATGATCGGTGACGGGCGTTAAAAGGTCTACCGATCCGTCCTCGTTTATTTTGATGGTGGCGCTGGAATAATCGATAACCTCGCCCTCTTTTGGGCCCGCCGTACCGGATGTATGAAACCCGCGCGCAAGGCCGATGCCTCTGCGGATAACGCCGGTTTTTTCGTGCGGCAGGGCGCGGTTGTCAAAATCAGTCTTCTCGCGGCCTTCCACCAGGCTTTGCTCCACACCGCAGCTTTTAATGATGGAGCGAATCGTGGGCCCCTGTCCCCAGAATTCATCACCCACGCCGCGATAGTTCTTCAGCCTGAAATCAACCGGCGAAAAATTCATTTCTTCCGCAATGATGTCGATCATGCTCTCGATGGCAAAGTTTATTTGCGGGTTGCCGTATCCCTGCATGGCGCAGCAGGGAGTTTTATTGGTATATACCGCCGTGCCGTCAAAGCGTATATTGCCCTCGTAACGGTAAAGGGACGCGAACCAGCCCGCCGTACATCCCATGAAGGGCAACGGCTGCACCTGGTGCGCGCCAAAGTCAATCAGCGCCTTTACATGCGCAGCCGTAATGATCCCGTCGTTCGTCACGCCCATCTTCACGGTAAACAGCGCGGGGTACTTTTGATGGCTGTAAAAGTCCTCTTCACGCGCGGATGTCAAGCGCACGGGGCGGCCGGCCTTCATGGCCAGGCAAGCGCAGATGGGCGTTACGGTGTTCACCTGTATGCTGGAACCAAACGCGCCGCCAAATGGTAGTTTTTTTACATTTATTTTAGAAAGCGGCATATTCAGTATGCGGCCAAGCAACTGTCGGTTGGCGTGTATGGATTGGGCTGTCGCCCAAACCGTCAGCGAACCGTCGGGCTCGGGCTTGCACGTCGCGCATTTAGTCTCCAACTGGTTATGGTAAATGCGCTCCAGCTCAAACTCATGCTCGAATATGCGGTCGGCCTTCGCAAAGCCGGCGTCGCAATCCCCCTCGTCGATGTTGCGCACGACGCCGATGTTGTTTTGCACGTCTATCCTCTTATCGCCAAGGTATATGGTTTTATAGAGCTCGGGCGCGCCGGGCTTCATAGCTTCCGCAGGGTCATACACCGCGTCAAGCACTTTATAGTCTACTTTAATGGCCTTCACGGCCTTAAACGCAAGCTCTTCGGTATCCGCCGCCACCGCGATCAACGGCTCGCCAAAGTGACGCGCCTTGTTGGGCAGCACCGTTCTGTCACGGTATGTGGCGGCAGGTATGCTCACGCTGCGCTCGTTATACACAACAGGGTTGATATCCTTATATGTCAAGCAAACCGCGCCCATAGCCTCCGCCGCAGACGTATCGACGGATATGATTTCCGCGTGCGGGTGGGGGCTGCGCAATAACGCGCCGTACATCATGCCCGGAATGATGATATCTGACGTGTATTGCATGGTTCCGGTGACCTTTGCAAACCCATCGCTTCGTGGTGTATTTTTGCCGATAAACGACTCCGCTACGTTATTCAAGACAAACACTCCTTCTTTTGTGGACTTGGATATGTAAGCTACTTATATTCTACCTGCAAAACAATTATAGCATACTTCATTATGTGAAAACCCGTTTGCGCCGCCAATCAATTATAAAATATGGTCATGCACCGGCCCTTATCGATAAAAATCCTAGTAAATCAGGCGTTATTCTCGGTTGCGGCATACGTTTTTTCAAGCAAAAAGGCGTGCCCGTCATTTGCATGAGGCACGCCCTTTTGATACTTTTGGTCAATCGCCATTTGTTTGGCTTATA
>JAISXK010000102.1 GCA_031270585.1 Clostridiales bacterium
AATCCCGTGAGGTTGCCGTATACGCGCCCGGTTTTGCCGCGTATAAGCTCCGCCGCGTCGGGATTCTTCTTTTGCGGCATGATGGAAGAGCCTGTGGAGAACGCGTCGTCCATCTCCACAAAGCCAAACTCGTCCGACGACCAGAGTATCAGTTCCCCGCAAAAGCGCGAAAGGTGCATCATAATGACGGCGGCGCAGTTTGCGTATTCAATGCAAAAATCGCGGTCGCTGACGCTGTCCAGGCTGTTGCGCGTGATACAGTCAAAGCCAAGCTCGTCGCATACCATCTGCCTGTCCAGCGGGTAGGTGCTGCCGGCAAGCGCGCCGGCGCCCAGCGGCATTTCGTTCATGCGCTTGACACAATCCTCCAAACGGCCGTGATCGCGCCGGAACATCTCAAAATACGCCATAATATGGTGCGCCAGCGTGATGGGCTGCGCTTTTTGCATGTGCGTGTAGCCGGGCATTATGGTGCGCGTATGCGCGCGGGCGGTATCAAGCAGGGCGTGCTGCAAGGCAAGTATATTGCCCATGGTGGTTTTTGCGCCCCGCCTCATATACATACGACAATCAAGCGCCACCTGGTCGTTGCGGCTTCGGCCTGTATGCAGCTTTTTTCCCGCCTCGCCTATACGCTGCGTCAGCAACAGTTCAATATTCATATGGATATCTTCAGCGCTCTTTGAAAACGTAACGCCACCCGCTTCCACATCCGCCAATATCCCCTGTAACCCCGCGATGATGGTGCCGGCGTCACTTTGGGGGATAATGCCGGTTTTGCCCAGCATACGCGCGTGCGCGATGGAGCCCGCTATATCCTCGCGCGCCATGCGGCTATCGGTCGCGATGGAGGAATGAAAATCCGCCATAGCGTTATCTGCGGCCTCTTGAAAGCGGCCGCCCCAAATTTTGCTTTTATCCAAAGAATACCCCGGTTCTATTACTTCTTACTTTGCTCCATGCTCCATGATCCTTTGCTCCATGATCGCCCGCACCTTTAGTTGCAGGCCAAACAGGTTGATAAAGCCTTCGGCGTCTTTTTGGTTATACACGCCGTCCTCTTCAAAGGTGGCGAATTCCGGGTTATAAAGGCTGTAGGGGCTTTGTACGCCCGCCGGGTATGTCTTGCCCTTATAGAGCTTGAGCGTAACGCTGCCGGTGGTGTTTTGCTGCATCACATCAACCATGGCGTCCATGGCGCAGCGAAGCGGTGTGAACCATTTGCCGTCGTATACGAGTTCCGCGTACTTTACGCCCATTTCGTGCTTATAGTGCATGGTATCGCGGTCGAGCGTCAGCATCTCTAATTGTTCCAGCGCGGCATAGAGTATGGCGGCACCCGGGTTTTCATAAACGCCGCGGCATTTTATGCCCACGAGCCGGTTTTCCACCATATCGTCAATGCCGATGCCGTGCTCCGCGCCAAGTTCGTTGCAGACGGTGAGTATTGCGGCCGGGCTCATTTTTTTGCCGCCGACGGATACCGGCGTACCCTTTTCAAACCCGATTTCGATATAATCGGGCGTATCGGGAGCGTTCTCGGGCGCGGTGCAAATCAGGTACAGGCTATTTTTCGGCGCGTTCATGGGATTTTCCAAATCAAGCCCCTCATGGGAAAGGTGCCAGATATTGCGATCCATACTGTAGGATTCTTCCGCGCGAAACTGCAGCGGGATGTTTTTTTCTTTGGCATAGGTGATTTCGTCGCTGCGGCCCTTTAGATCCCACAGGCGCCAGGGCGCGATGATTTTTAAATCCGGCGCCAGCGCCTTTACGGTGAGCTCAAAGCGCACCTGATCATTGCCCTTGCCGGTGCAGCCGTGCGCCACGGCGGTAGCGTTTTCCTTGCGGGCGATCTCCACCATACGCTTGGCGATGCAGGGCCGCGCGTGGGATGTGCCAAGCAGGTATTTGTTTTCATACTTCGCGCCGGCCCTAAGCGTGGGGAAGGCGAAATCGCGCACATATTCTTCCGTCAGGTCTTCGATATACAGTTTGCTCGCGCCGGTTTTGACGGCCTTTTCATGCAACGGCTCAAGCTCTTCACCTTGGCCCACGTTTGCCGCGTAAGCGATCACTTCGCAATCATAATGCTCTTTCAGCCAAGGGATAATGACGGAAGTATCCAGCCCGCCTGAATAGGCCAACACTATTTTCTCTTTTGCCATATGTCGGTGCCTCCTGTCCTTCGATGGGTTTAATTATACGCGAAAATGTATAAATATGCAACAGGAATTTGAAGTATCAGGCGGTCAAATACGGGCTTACCTTAAGTGCGGGCGCTTTAAAACAAAACGGTCTTAGGCTCCGCCTGGAACGAGCAGAAGGAAGCGGTCGCGTCCTTGAGGTACAGCACCTGCGTGTTACCGTCGTCCGCCCGGTACATGTCTTTTAAAGAGGGATACGCCTCCAGCATATGCTGTTTGGCTTCCAGTCTGTCGTCTTCCACGGCGGTCGCCTGCACCCGCAGCCACTGCGTGCCGTCAAAAGCGCATAGCTCTATGTGGGGATTGGCCGCCATCTGTTTGGACACGGCTTTGCTTTTGCCGGTCTGGATATAGAGCCTGTCCTCAAAAATATCGACCGTACCGAAGGGGCGCACCCGCGGCAGACCTCCCTCGACCGTAGCGAGGTAATAGGTGCCGCAGCTTTTCAAAAAATCATAGACCTCTTGCATAAATCCTTCCTCCACTCCATCCCGGGGATAATTTAAATGCCCCGTTTAGTATTAAAAGCCGGAAAGCGCGTTTTGTTCCGGTCGTATCCACGCTCAACCCGCTTTTACATGCCTATTGTACCATACACGGGCCAGCCTCACAATGCGGCAAGGATGAACCCGGAAAATAAAAAAGACAGAAGAAAGAAGAGGGGGCGGATGTATGCGAAACGTCCTTTCAAGCGCCACAGGGCTGCCCGCCAACGAAATGCGCAGGTTACTTCACAGCCTGCGGACATTGCAATATATCGCGTAACCTTTGAAAAACAAACAAGAATGATAACGGCAACGCGCTTACGGCCCCCCGCTCAAAAAAGAAAATGTCAGGAAGCGTCCTTTTTGGCGCCGCAGCACTTTTTGTGCTTTTTGCCGCTGCCGCAGGGGCAGGGGTCGTTACGGCCCGTTATCCCGCTATTCACAAACATCTTGGACGCGCGGTATTCCCTGACGATCTCCTTACGGCGGCTATCCGTCAAAAGGTTATCCCATTCGGGCAGACCGTATAGCCATGCGGCCTTGGCATTGAGCATATTAAAATAAAGCTTCTCCAAATCCACATCCAGGTTCACTTTGGATGTAAGCTTCAAGCTTTCCAACTTTATTTCTTTTTTCAGGCTGGTGTTGATGCCATCCAGAAACCCCATACAATACACGGGATCCATAGCAAACCGATCCGCCACGTCGGCCAGCGTACCGGCAATCGGGGTATTGGGGTCGGCAAGTATTTTTTTGTAGTTTTCGGTTTCGGCGTCAAAGTAAGCATCCCAAAATGCCTTGTTCTCTTTGGGCGCGCGCTCCTTTTGCGCCAGTTGGTTCCAATCGTCGTATAAACTCATATATTTTTTCCTCTATCGTATTATCCCCGTCAAAAAACATTGTTTTTCGGCGGAACGCTTGCAAAGCCTTTATATTTTACCCGTTGTTTTGCCGCTTTTCAAGCCCGCGCCGCCAAGCGCCACCTTTTGCAGCAGTTCACTGTCAAACGCAAACACCGATTGCAGCTTTTCTTCACGCGCGGCAAACGCGTATGCAATCAGCTTATCGATCAACGCGGAGTATTTGATGCCCATAGGCTCATACAGGTAAAACGCGAAGGAACCGGGGATGGTGTTGATTTCGTTTACGTATACCGTGCCGTCGTCCTCATCGATGATATAATCGATGCGCACCACGCCCTTGCATTCAAGCATTTTGAATATATCCGCCGTCATATCCTGTATGCGCTTGGTGGTGGCTTCATCTATCGGCGCGGGTATTTGCCGCTTGAGCGATTGCATGCCGTCGCCCTTGCCGCCACGCGTGTATTTATCCTCGAAGGATAAGAACGCATCCATGCTGGCGGGCTGCTCGCAAACGGAAGGCAGACATCTATCATAATATCCCAACCCCGCGCAGTTGATCTCGCGCGGGCTATTTACGCCCCGCTCCACCAATATGCGCCTGTCGTAGCTGGCCGCAACCTCTATGGCGTTTTTGAGCGTGTCAAGGTCTACCGCCTTACTGATGCCTATGCTGGAGCCCAGGTTGGCGGGCTTCACGAACAGCGGGTAGCCAAGCGCCTTAGCTTCGCGCAACACGGCGTCGGGTTCCCGCTGCCAGCGGCTACGGTAAAAATACGCGGATTCGAGCACAGGCAGGCCCATGCTTTTGAATACGGCTTTCATAATGATCTTATCCATGCCCACGCCGGCGCCCGTTACCCCCACGCTGGTATAGGGAATATCGCAAAGCTCAAACAGCCCCTGCATGGTGCCATCCTCGCCATGCATGCCGTGGAATGCGAGCACCGCGCAATCAAGCGAACGAACAAGACCGCCGCCCTTTTTAAAAAAGCCGCCCACATCCATGCCGTATAACCCCCGTTTGCCCGGTACCGGCGGCAAATACACCTCGGTAATCCCCCTGGCAGACGGATCGAACCGCCGGTAGGTTTTGATATCGTTAAGCGGATCACCCACATACCACCCGCCCGCGCGGGATACATACACGGGGTAAGCGTCGTATTTGGTTTTATCGATATTTTCCAACAATTGCAGCCCCGACACGATGGAAACATCATGCTCTGCCGCGCGGCTACCAAAGAACACGCCTATATTCGTTTTTGTCATGACACCCTGGCCCTTCTTTTCGCTTTCCATCCCTTTGCCGATCAGCTCTCTTCATAATTATCCGGCAGATCGTTCTCGAACAATACCACGCTACCGGGCTCAGCGTAAAGCGGCAGCTTTTTACCGGCCTCGTCCAGGCTCTTCACCTGCACCACCGCGTTCTCGTCAAACCCCGCGTCCAACAAACCGCGCTTGACAGGCGCAACATGCCTGCCGCCCACCAGTATGGCGATATCCGCCGCAGCGGCAATATCACGGCCAAACTGATAGTTAAGCGCGTCCTCCTCATCGCCCAGTTCTATCATGCCGGGGGTAACGATCACGCGTTTTTCGGGCGCGAAGGCCGCCAAAACCTCCAGCGCGGCCTTGGTACCGGCGGGGTTGGCGTTGTAGGCGTCGTCAATTACGGTGAGCGCCCCCTCGATCAACTGTAGCCTGTGCTGCACAGGTTTGATGTTGGCGACGCCGGCGGCTATTTCATCCATGGTGAGTCCCAGGTAGCGCGCCAGCGCCGCAGCGCCGGCGATATTTAAAATATTATGCTTGCCCAGCAACACCGTATGACAATCGGCCTTTTCGCCCGTATCCGCAAGCAAGCTAAAGCTGCTGCCGGTTTTGCCCACGTGTATATCCACCGCTTTCATACACAGGTTCTCGCCTTCAATGCCATAGAGGTATTTGTGCTTTGCTTCGCAATCCCGGTATAGTTGCACGCAATCGGGGTTATCCCCATTGATAAATACGGCCCCATCGCCGGGTATGGCCTGCAGCAGTTCCGCCTTGGTGGCGGTAAGCGTTTCGTAATCGCCAAAGGTATCCAAATGCTGTTTGCCTACGGATGTCAATATGCCGTAACGTGGCGACACAAGCGTGCAGAGCTCTTTTATATCGCCCCTGTAGCGCGCGCCCATCTCCGCAACAAACACCCGGTGTTCGGGCGAGAGAGTTTCGCGCGCCACGCGCGTTACGCCCATGGGCGTGTTAAAGCTGTCGGGCGTTACCAGCGTGTTGTATCTTTGCGATACTATCTCGCCCAATATAAACTTGGTGCTGGTTTTGCCGTAGCTGCCCGTAATGCCGATTTTAATAAGATCCTGCCGGGCGCCAAGCTTCTTTTTCGCGTCGTTAAAGTACCAGCGGTTGATCAGCGTTTCGATTGGCCACGTAACATAATGCGCCAACAGCACAAAAAGCGGCAGCAGCATGCCGGGTAAAAAGCGTATGATGTTTTGCGATATGGCGGGTACCCAGCGGTACACCGGCAGGTTCAAAAACAGCGTCATATGAAACACACTCGCCAGCACGAAAAGCGCGCACAGCAGCCGTATCGCCCGCGCGGTAAACACAAGCGGCTTTTTTGCGGGTTTCTTCCACCCGGTAAAGCCGATGTAGAGCATCATCAGCACATACGCCGCGTCGCCTATGTATTGCAGATAATACGACAGATACGGCATGGTGTAATAAAACAGCGCCCAGCCCAGCCGTAGCATAATGGCGACAAACGCCGATAACGCGCCCACGATCAACTCGGAGCGCCCCGCCCGTATCAGCCACTTGATATACATATTGCCTTGGTAGCTTTCCAATTGCAGCATATGTATACTACGCAGTGCCGCAAATGCGGTAGAAGCCGCCGCAAGTATGGCAAACACCCATGAATAGTAAGAGAAGTTTATAAACATATCTACCTTCCTGCCTTATTATTGGCCGTTTTATTGTTGGCTGCCGCCTGCCAAAAACGCCTTGAGAACGGCGCAAAACTGCGGGTATTGATCGATATAGCTATAATGTCCCGCCCCTTCAAACACTACCAGGCCGGAGTCGGGGATGCGTTTTTCCATAATCCGCGCCATACGCAAAGGCGTATCCGTATCCTGCGATCCCCATATCAAAAGGGACGGGTTTTTAATCGCAATTAACATCTCCGTCAAATCTTCGTTGACCACCTTAATAAACGTATGGCGCATCACATCGCTTTTCAATGCGCGGTAATCCGCAGAGCCGGCGCTTTTTTGCCTTTCGCTCAAGTGCAGCAACCGGTCTGCCCAACCGATCTTTTTCAGTCGCTTTCCGCATTTATAGGCATAGACGCGTAAGTAATATTTTATGCCGCGCCGGGGTTTGACGCCTGCCGCATCCACAAACGTGATGCGGCGGAATATCTTCTCATCCCCGCTTGCAAGCACGATGGCAACGCGTCCGCCAAAGGAGTGGCAGATTACATCCGCTCCATATATGCCCTGTTCCAGCATAAACGTTTTGGTAACGCGCGCGTAATCCCCCACGCCAAAAGCGCATGGCGGCTCTTCGCTTTTGCCAAAGCCGGGGAAATCCAGGCTGACCGCCCGCATGCCCATTTGCGCCACCGCGTTGACGACGGGCCGCATGGCCTCTATATCCGCCAGCCAGCCGTGCAGCAGCAAAACGGGATCGCCTTCCCCCTCCGTTTCATAATGGACGCGTATACCTTCGATTTGCGTATACACCAAAACCTCCATGCGCGCCGTTGTTTCCCGGTTATTATAGCGCGCCAAGCCTTATAGGCACAACTCTTGCACCGTTTTGTTGATGTTCCTGTTCCATAATATGAGCGCGTCCTCTTTGGTATCCCCGTAATAGCCCCTGCGTTTGCCTGCAAGTTCAAAACCAAGCCCAAAATAAAACGTCTGCGCGCCCACGTTACTTTCACGTACCTCCAGCGTCATCTGTGCGGCATTTTGCAAAATAGCCGCCCGCATCGACAGGAGCATCACGCGCCTGGCGTACCCTTGACGCCTGTATGGCGGCAATACCGCCACGTTGGTGATATGCGCCTCATCATACACCACCCACATGCCCGCGTAGGATATGATTTTTGCGTCCAACTCCAGCACATGGTAATGCGCAATGGGGTTTTTTAATTCTTCCCCGAGCATGCGTTTGGACCACGGCGAGCGAAAGCATATCTTTTCCATCTCCGCCACAGCGGGCACATCCTCCAGCGTCATAGGCCGAAACACGGCGCCGTCTTCATGGTGGTAAAGCATGCTTCATACCTCCTGCGGCGCTTTATACAGGCGCTCGGCTTGCGAGGGCCGCAAATACAGCGGGCGCGCCTCTTTATATAGCGTGAAATCAGGGCGCATCCGCAGCGTTTGCGCCGCTACGCCGGCAACCGCGCCCGCGCGCAGCAATCCACAATGGGCGGGGGCCACGATGGCGTCTTGCACCGCTTGCGCAATCTTCTCCTCATAAACCTGCGCGCCATCCCCCGTGAATAAGGCGCCGACGGGCATTTGAGACAGCAGCGCGTCGATCTGTATGGCCTGAGGCGCAAGTGTTTCTGTGCCATTTTGGTATAGCGCCGCATATACGTTTTCGTTTCGCGCATCTATTATGGCGCACACGGGCAACCCTAAAAAAGCAAACCTCCGGTTTAAGACGCGCAACGAGGTCACGCCGACAACCGGTATGTTTTGCGCCATACCGAAAGCGTTTGCCAGGCAAACGCCTATGCGCACGCCGGTAAACGAGCCCGGCCCATGGTCTACGGCAACAGCCTCAATATCCGCCGGCGATACCCCTGCGGACGCCATCAGTTCATCCGCCATAGGCATGAGCGTTTCGGAATGGGTGCGCGTAGCTGCCGCTACGCTCTCGCACAGCAATGCGTCATCCCGCCGGATCGCGGCGGAGGCAAGCTTCGACGCGGTTTCAAAAGCCAATATCAACAAGGCAAACCCTCATTCATAAGCCGCAATGTTTCTTTATACAATTCTCCATGCGGCGTTATGCCAATAACGCGCGGCGCTTCCCCGCTACCGGCAATAGTGATGTCCAGCCGTTCGCTGGGTAATGCGTCCGCCACAATTTCGGGCCATTCTATTATCACAACGCCGTTTCTTTCCAAATATTCCTCAAACCCTATATCGTATAATTCCCCGCTGCCCGTGAGCCTGTAGGCGTCAAAGTGGTAAAGCGGCAATACCGGCCCGGCATATTCATGCAATATGGCAAATGTGGGGCTTGTAACGCCTTCTATGCCAAGCCCTTGCGCCAGCGCCCGCGCAAAGGTTGTTTTGCCCACACCCATACCCCCATAAAGCGCAATGCAAAACCCGCGTCGCCCGGCGGCACTCCGCCCCGCAGCGGCGCCTCGCCTCACGGCAATGGATTGCCCCGCGCGCAACAACGCCCCGCCCAGCGCGCGGCCGAGGGTTTGTGCTTGCTCTAACGTTAGCCATCTTCCCGCGTTCAATCCATGCCACCCCGGGCTGCCCACTCACCCCTAAGCCGCAGCAGCCTGTCTTCTTTAATGGCCTCGCGAATCTCTTTCATGCAGTGCAGCGTATAATAAATGTTGTGTATACTCAAGAGCTGCGCCGCCAAAATCTCCTTTGCTTTTATCAGATGCCGGATATACGCGCGGGTAAAGTTTTTGCAGGCGTAACAGGCACAGTTTTCATCTATGGGCGAAAAATCCCGCGCGAACTCTTTATTGCGCAGCATGCGCCTGCCAAAATGCGTTAACGCAAGCCCGTTTCGCGCGATGCGCGTTTGCAGCACGCAATCAAACATATCTGCCCCGCGTATGACGCCTTCGATCAGGCAATCGGGGCTACCCACGCCCATAAGGTAGCGCGGCTTGCCCGGAGGCATAAAGGGCATCATGGCCTCCAGCATATCATACATCATGCCTTTGGGTTCGCCCACGGAAAGCCCGCCTATGGCGTTCCCGATAAAATCCATATCCGCAATGGCTTTGGCGCTTTCAATGCGCAAGGACGCATACATGCCGCCCTGCACAATGCCAAACAGCGCTTGATCGTGCCCGGTGTGCGCTTGTTGGCAACGCTTCGCCCAGCGGTGCGTGCGCAGCATGGCGGCTTTTGTATACGGCTCGTCACTGGGGTAAGGCGCGCATTCATCAAAGCACATGGCAATATCCGCCCCCAGCGCCTGTTCAATTTGCATCACCTTTTCAGGCGTGAAGAGATGCTTGCCGCCATCGATATGCGAGCGGAACTCCACCCCGTCTTCATATACGCGGTTGGTATCCCCCAGGCTGAAAACCTGAAAGCCGCCGCTATCCGTAAGTATGGGGCGCGGCCATGCCATAAAGCTGTGCAACCCGCCCGCCTCGCGCACCAGTTCGTGTCCGGGCCTGAGATACAGGTGGTAGGTGTTGGAAAGTATGATGGGCGCGTCCACATCCAAAAGATCGCGCGGCGACATGGCCTTCACCGTGGCACGGGTACCAACGGGCATGTAGCAGGGCGTTTCTATATCGCCATGCGGCGTGTGCAGCACGCCAAGCCTGGCGCCGGTTTGCGCGCATGTTTTGATAACCTCAAAAGAAAACGGTTGCATAAGCCCTCTAAAAAGCATCGTACTAAAAAACAGCGATACGCATTGATCAGGGTATGTTGAAAACCATTTTCACACACGCCCCAGCGCACCGGTATCTGCATATTAAAGTATAGGGAATTTTTTTATAAAAGTCAACGAACAGAGAACAGCCGGCTCTTTCCCTAAAAGCGTGAAAAGTTAAGCGAACAGAGGGATAGGAGAGAATTTCAGCTTACTGCAAGTAAGATAAATCATGGTACTGTATCCCTTGAATGTCTGAAAGCCACGCGCCTTACAAAACGAACACCCGCATCTACAGGGAGTCCGTTTTCGTCGTAAGACTTAAATAACAGACCTCTCGTCCGTTTAACACGAATTTACCTGCTGCATAGCTGTCGTAGATTAAGCGACGAACACATTAGTATATCAGTTTGCATCTCTTGTTTTTGGCTGTTCCGCAAAGTAATTCTGCGTCGCATATTTAAAATTCTCCATCAGAAACGAGGTAGCCTCTTTGCCGATTTTGGACTTGCCGCAAACCATGTCAAAGGCGTGGAAACAACCGTCGAATAATTTGAATGCAACTTTAATCCCTGCTTCCTGCAGGTTTTGGATATATGTTTCCGTTTCGTCGCGGAATGGCTCAACACTCCCGACAAAGGAACAGGTCGGCGGCAAGCCCGAATAATCCGTCGCTCTTGCAGGCGCGGCATAGGCGGGGACATCCGACGAACCGTAACGCTGACAAAGGTAGAGTTTCCAAGCATTATAGTTAGACTTCGTGTTCCAGAGCGGCGCGTAGTTTTCCTTTGAAGTCGCGGTCGGGCGGTCGTCAAGCATAGGATAGAGCAGCATTTGAAACGCGATGTTGACATCGCCTTTATCGCGGGCGAGCAGTGACACCGCCGCAGTCAGTCCACCACCCGCGCTATCGCCGCCGATGAATATCTGGTCGGAGCGCATACCGTAACGCTCGCCTTTGTCGCGCAGCCACAAGAGGGCGGCATAACAATCATCAAGCGCGGCGGGATAGGGTTTCTCGCCCGACAGCGTGTAGTCGGGCGCAATGACAACCGCGCCGGATTCGTCTATGAAACGTTGAATGAAGCCCTCGTCCTGTTCTGGCACACCAATGGCGTAGCCGCCGCCGTGAATCCATAGAATACCCGGAACGCCCATTTTGCGAACAAGCGGAGTGTAAACGCAAAGTCTCTGCTTTGAGCCGTCAGCGCGGTCTATATAGATTTGCTCGTAGTTTAGGCGCTTCCCATGCTGCCCGCGCATAACGCGGCACAGCTTCGCCATAACCCTCATTCGCCGGACGGTAAACATAGGATTAACGAGGCTAATAAGCCGTCCTGCGAAACGAAGTTCTGGATTCAGTTGTAAGTAGTCGAATCTGCTCATTCATTTTTGCCTCTCTGTTTTTTATGCTCATCTTGGTTCTCCTTTAGCGGCGCACACCTTTTACAGCGGCTTTGCGAAGGAATATGCCGGCATTGGCGTACCCGTCCAGAACATTTCCGCTTGAAGTGACAATAAACCTTATATTCATTTTAAGCGGCTTTTTGACATCCGCTTCCCAGCTTGCCTGTTCAGTTCCGTCTTTTCCGGCTGTCAGGCTCAGCTTTGCCAGAGGAATGGTATCACCTTCGAAAACGGCTTCGCCGCTGACGCCACCCTTCGTTTTGGCGAACTTAATCACAATATCCATCTCGCCCATAGGAGTAGCAAGGGTTGTGTCCCATGTCCCTATAATTTCCGTAGAAGCATTGACAGAACCTGCTCCGCCGCCTGTTGGGTCATTGCCGTCATTATCATCCTCTGCGGGTGTTTCCCATTCCGCGCCGGATTTTGGAATGTCGAACGGCAGACAGGCCCAACCTTTGTCGTCATCAATTGAAACAATTTTACTGTCTTGGAGTTTTGCGGGGTAGTATGTCCAGTTATATAGGCGCGGATAGCCCGCGCCGGGGCCTGCGGCTTTGGTAAAATTCAGCACGGGTGTGATGC
>JAISXK010000118.1 GCA_031270585.1 Clostridiales bacterium
GAAAAGACAGAAAAAGCCGAAAAGACAGAAAAGCCGGCGTCCGGGAAAAAGGCCGGCACGGCGGACAAATCCGCAAAGAAGCCTGCGGCGAAGCCTGCCGCCAAAAAAACGGCGGCGGCTCAGGAAGAAAAGAAATCCTTCGCCGGTGCGCCGCGCCTGAAGAAAAAGTATGGCGATGAAGTTGTGGCGGCTATGACGGAAAAGTTCGGCTATAAAAACAGGATGGCCGTGCCCGCGCTTGATAAAATTATATTGAACATGGGCTTAGGCTCGCAAAAGGATAACCCCAAGGGCATTGAAAAGGCCTGCGAAGAGCTTGCGATTATATCAGGCCAGAAGGCGATCATTACCAAAGCAAAAAAATCCGTGGCGAACTTCAAGCTGCGGGCGGGTATGAACGTAGGCGCAAAGGTAACGCTGCGCGGCGACAGGATGTACTACTTCGCCGACAAGCTGATGAATATCGTGATACCGCGTATCCGCGACTTTCGCGGCCTGCCCACGCACTCGTTTGACGGGCGCGGCAATTTTGCCATGGGCGTGAAGGAACAGCTGATTTTCCCTGAAATCAACTATGACGACGTGGACGCCATCCGCGGTATGGATATCATATTCGTTACCACCGCGAAAACAGACGAGGAAGCAAAAACGCTTCTCGACCTGATGGGCATGCCCTTTGTGCAAAGCTGAGGAGGAAATATAAAGTGGCGAAAAAAAGCATGATAAACAAGCAGCAGGCCAAACCCAAATACAGCGTGCGCGCGTATACGCGCTGCCGCATCTGCGGTCGCCCGCATGCCGTGCTGCGCAAGTATGGCATATGCCGCATCTGCTTCCGCAATTTGGCGTACAAGGGCGAGATACCCGGCGTACGCAAGGCAAGCTGGTAAGAAGGAGGGAAAGAACATGACGGATCCCATCGCTGATATGCTCACCCGTATCCGCAACGCGCTCGTCGCCAGGCATGAAACGGTAGACATACCCGCGTCAACGATCAAAAAGGCCATCGCGCAGATTCTTTTAAGCGAAGGCTATATAAAGGGTCTCGAACTGCTGGAAGACGGCGTGCGCAAGATCGTTCGCATCCAGCTCAAATACGGCCCCGGCAAGCAGCGCGTAATCGTGGGGCTCAAGCGCATCAGCCGCCCCGGCCTTCGCGTATACGCGCGCAAGGATGAAATGCCCAAGGTGCTTAATGGGCTTGGCATCGCTATCGTATCCACGTCGCGCGGCGTTATGACCGACAGGGAAGCGCGAAAAAACGCCGTCGGCGGAGAGGTGCTGGCGTACGTTTGGTAAACAGGGCGCCGAACACGAAAGCCAGCGGCCAATTGCGGCTAATGAATGACTACAAAGGTGGTGTAAATTATGTCGAGAATCGGAAAACTTCCGGTGGCGATAGTTGCCGGAGTGACAATCACGGTCGGTGAAAACAACGCCGTCACTGTGAACGGCCCGAAAGGGCAATTAACCGAAAAGATCAGCAATGAGATGGAACTTAAAATCGAAGACGGCGTGTTGAAGGTCAACCGTCCGAGCGATTCCAAGCGCCACCGCTCCTTGCATGGCCTTTCACGCTCTCTTATCAACAATATGGTGACAGGCGTAACCGAAGGCTATAAAAAAACGCTCGAAATCGTAGGCGTGGGTTACAGAGCGCAGATGCAGGGCAATAAGCTCGTGTTAAACGTGGGCTATTCTCACCCTGTGGAGCTCTCCCCGCCTGAAAGCATATCGTTTGAGGTGCCGGCGCCCAACAGAATTATCGTGAGCGGCATCAGCAAGCAACTCGTCGGCCAGGTAGCGGCGGATATTCGCGCGGTACGCGAACCCGAACCCTATAAGGGCAAAGGCATTTGCTACGAGGGCGAAAGGGTGCGCCGCAAGGTCGGCAAGGCCGGCGCCTAGCGTGCAGGAAGGAGTAGGGAGCATGATTAAAATGATGAACAAAAACGCGGTGCGCAAAGCACGGCATTACCGCAGCCGCCGCCATCTCGCCGGCACGTCCGCGCGCCCCAGGCTGAATATATACAGAAGCCTGAACAATATCTACGCGCAGCTGATCGATGATGAGGCCGGATGCACGCTGGCCGCCGCTTCCACGCTGGATGCTTCCATCAAAGCGCAGTTGGGGGGTAAAACCAAAACCCAGGCTGCCAGACTGGTGGGCGAGTTGATCGGCAAACGCGCCAAAGAAAAGGGCGTAACCGGGATCGTATTTGACCGCGGCGGCTATCTTTATACAGGCCGTGTGGCGGCCGTAGCCGAAGGCGCCCGCGAAGCCGGGCTGAACTTCTAGGAGGAAGAGCAGATGGAAAGAAACAGAAACAGACGTTTCGAGCAGGAGGCGCCGGAATTCAAAGAGAGGCTTGTTTCCATCAACCGCGTCGCGAAGGTTGTAAAGGGCGGCCGTAACTTCCGCTTCTCCGCGCTGATGGTTGTTGGCGATGAAAAGGGCCGCGTTGGCGTGGGCATGGGTAAGGCGGCGGAAATTCCCGAGGCCGTGCGCAAGGGCATTGAGGACGCTAAGCGCCATATGGTAACGGTGCCCATCGTGGGTACGACCATACCTCACCAGGTGGAAGGCCGCTTTAGCAAAGGGCATGTGCGCATGCTGCCCGCTGAAGAGGGTACCGGCGTTATCGCGGGCGGGCCTGTGCGCGCCGTGCTTGAAATGGCGGGCGTTAAGGATATACGCACGAAGAGTTATGGATCCAACAACCCTGCGAACTGCGTGAAGGCTACGCTTGACGGTCTTTTGCGGCTACGCACGGTAGAGCAGGTAGCAAAGCTTCGCGGCAAGGCCGTAAGCGAAGTGCTGGATTGATCGGAGGGTGGTTATAATGGCGAAGGCAAAAGCGAAAGAGCTTAAAATTACGCTTGTAAAGAGCAAAATAGGCGCGCTCAAGGATCAAAAGGCTACCATGGAGGCGCTGGGATTACATAAAATCAACAGCACAACCGTGCAGCCGGATAACCCCTGCACGCGCGGCAAAATATTCAAGGTCAAACATCTGGTGAAGGTGGAAGAAGTATAGGAGGACACCATGAAACTGCATGAGTTACAACCCGCTGCCGGCGCAACCAAAACAAGAAAGCGCGTCGGCCGCGGATCCGGGTCCGGCATGGGTAAAACCTCCACAAAGGGCCATAAGGGACAAAAAGCACGCAGCGGCGGCAAAAAAAATGGCTTTGAGGGCGGTCAGATGCCGCTTGCGCGCCGTTTGCCCAAGCGCGGCTTTACCAATATATTTGCCAGGGAATACACCATCATCAACATCGCCGATCTCAACAGGCTGGATGACGATACCGTGGTGACGGCGGGGCTGCTCGCGACGAACGGCATCATCAGCAAGATTGAGAAAGACGGATTGAAGGTGCTGGGCCGCGGACAGCTTGAGCGCAAGCTGACGGTGAAAGCTGCAAAGTTTTCAAAAACGGCCAAAGCCGCCATTGAGGCGAAAGGCGGGATTGCAGAGGTGATCGACTGATGCTTAAAACACTGGTCAATGCGTTTCGCATAGCCGAAATACGCAAAAAGCTGCTGATAACGGGGCTGCTTATCGTCATCTACAGGCTTGGCTGCGCGCTGCCCATACCCGGCGTGAATGCCGCTTATATCCAGTCCGCAGTGGGTTCTTATCAGGCGTTGGGCTTTTTGAACCTGCTTTCGGGCGGGTCGTTGGCGCAGTATTCCATATTCGCCATGGGTATTTCGCCCTATATCACGGGTTCCATCATCATGCAATTGTTGCAGATTGCCGTGCCGGCGCTTGAGCGTATGGGTAAGGAAGAAGACGGCCGCGAACGCCTGCAACAGATCACGCGTTATGTAGGCGTGGGCCTGGCGCTCGTACAATCCGTGGGCATTATACTCAGTCTGGGCGATCAGGCGGTATACAACCCCGGGTTCTTTACATACGCTACCATAGGCGTTATCGCGACGGCCGGCTCGGCGTTTTTGATGTGGTTGGGCGAGCGCATTACGGAAAATGGCATTGGCAACGGCATCTCCATGATCATATTCACATCCATCGTATCGCAATTGCCCACCACCGTATTCCAAATTGGCGGGGACTTGGCGCTGGGCGGTACGGTCTACCAGTGGTGGATGGTGCCGGTGCTGCTGATACTGGTGGCCGTGGTTGTGACGCTCGTGGTATTTGTAAACGAAGGCGAACGCCGCGTTCCGGTGCAATACGCCAAGCGCGTCGTAGGCCGCAAAATGTATGGCGGGCAAAGCACGCACATACCCATGAAGGCCAACGCCAACGGCGTTATGCCGCTGATATTCGCCATGACCATCACGCAACTGCCGCTGATGCTTATGCAGATTTTGGGCGCGACGCCCAATGAACTCACCGGCGAAACGGGCGGCAGGTTTTATGCCTTTTATTCTCTCTATTTAGGCAACGGCACTGTGGTTTACTATGTTGTATACGCGCTGTTGATCATCGCGTTTGCGTATTTTTACACCACGATTTCGTTTAACCCCATTGAGATGAGCAAGAACCTGCAGCAATACGGCGGGTTTATACCGGGCATACGCCCCGGCAGATCCACGAGCGATTACCTGCACCGCATCAGCAGCAGGCTTACGCTTTTTGGCGCGCTGTTTCTGGCGGTGATCGCCATTGTGCCCAACCTGATATTGCAGCTGATGGGGATAAACTCACCCTTTGGGCCTACAAGCGTGCTCATTATTGTCAGCGTAGCGCTTGAAACCATGGAGCAGTTGGAAAATCAGATGCTGATGCGCCACTACAAAGGCTTCTTAAACTAGGGGGCGCGCATGAAGCTGATTTTACTTGGCCCGCCGGGCGCCGGCAAGGGTACGCAGGCGGAGAGGCTTTGCGCAAGGTATCATATGGCGCACATATCCACGGGCGATATGCTGCGTGTGCAGATGCGTGAAGGTACCGCGCTGGGGAAAAAGGCCAAAAGCTTCATAGAAAAAGGGGCGTTGGTGCCCGACGACGTGGTGATTGGCATGGGAGAAGAACGTATCCGGGCGGCCGATTGTGAAAACGGCTATCTGCTGGATGGGTTCCCGCGGACGGTGGCGCAGGCCGACGCGCTTGCGGCCATTGCGGATGTGGATGCCGTAATCAACCTGGAGGTGCCCTTTGACGTGTTAACGGCGCGCATAAGCGGCAGGCGCGTATGCGCAAACTGCGGCAGGGCGTACCATGTGACGAACTATGAAGGCGGCGACTGCTCTGTGTGCGGCGGCGCGCTCTACCAGCGCGACGACGACAGGGAAGAGACGGTGCGAAGCCGGCTGAAGGTTTATCAGGCGCAAACCGCGCCGCTGGTTGATTATTACGCCAAAAAAGGTTTATTAAAAAACTTTGACGGCGGCAAAAGCGCACAGGACGTGTTTGCCGATATTATAAAGGTTTTGGGCTAACGGGTATGCGGCATTTAACCATCAAAACGGATGAGGAGATTTGCTGTATGCGGCGCGCCGGGCATGTGGTGGAGGAGGTGCTTCTCACCATGCGGCGGCTCGCGCGCCCGGGTGTAAGCACGATCGAGCTCAACGATATTGCGGCGGAGGTTATCAAAAGCCATGGCGCAACGGCCTCTTTTTTGGGCTACAGGGGGTTCCCCTACAGCATCTGCGCATCTGTCAACGAAGAGGTTGTGCACGGGTTTTCCGGCAAACGCAAGCTGCGCTGCGGCGATATATTCAGCGTGGATGTGGGCGCGGTTGTGGACGGCTGGCACGGCGACGCGGCGCGCACGTTCTTTATCGGTGAGGTCGCGCCCGAGACGCAAAAGCTGGTGCGCGTTACAAGGGAAAGCTTTTTTGAGGGCGTCAGGTTTGCGCGGCCGGGCAACAGGCTGTACGATATTTCCGCAGCGATACAAAATTACGCCGAAAGCTTTGGCTATGGCGTGGTGCGCGCGCTTACGGGCCACGGCATTGGCCGCTACATGCACGAAGAGCCCGATATACCCAACTTCAGGCCCACGCATGGCGGGCGCGGCTTACTGCTAAAAAAGGGCATGACGTTGGCGATTGAGCCCATGATCAATATGGGCACGCATGAGGTACGCGTGCTGCGGGATGGCTGGACGGTTGTGACCGACGATGGTAAACCCAGCGCGCATTATGAGAATACCATCGCGATTACGGATGGAGACCCTATTCTTCTTACATTGAGCAAGGAGGAATACGGCCCGGAGGTGGAAAGCAGTGCCTGAATCAGGCGACTTGACGGGACGCGTGGCCATCAGCAAGGCGGGAAGGGATCGCGGGCGCGCCTTTATCATCGTGGGCGAGGCGGGCGGCGAGTACGTATTGCTTTGCGACGGATGCCTTAGAAAGCTTGCGAAACCCAAAAAGAAAAAGCGCAAGCATATCCGGCTGGAGCCGGCGAGTGTTGCAAGTGTAAAAACAAAGTTGATGGAGGGTAAGCGGGTGTTTGACGCGGAAATACGCAACTGCCTGCTGAATCTGGGGTACCGGTTAGATCGGGTTTGAGGAGGGGAAAGCTTGTCAAAGCAGGATGTTATTGAAGTGGAAGGCGTCGTTTCCGATTCGTTTCCCAATGCCATGTTTGAAGTGAAATTGGAAAACGGGCACAAGATACTGGCGCATATCTCGGGCAAACTGCGGATGAACTTTATCCGCATACTGCCGGGCGACAAGGTCACGGTGGAACTTTCCCCCTACGATCTTGCGCGGGGCCGGATTACCTGGCGCGCAAAAAATTAGTATGGCTTGCAAAAAGAATAGGCGCGGGCATATTCTTTCGGGATTGCGGCATGCGCCTCCCGCCCTTCGGAGTATCGGGCGGCAAATGCCAAAGGGGCGGGCCGCATAACGCACCCGCAATCCTTGCCCGCGAATGGAAAACGGGCGGGGGATGCCGGCTTCGTCTGCGGATGAAAACGGGCGGATGTATGGCGGCTTCGTCTTATGGGTACTTTTGATCAGCAGGGTTGCCAGGCGCAATTGCAGAGGAGGAAAAGAAAATGAAAGTAAGGCCTTCGGTAAAACCGATTTGTGAGAAATGCAAGATTATCAAGCGCAAGGGCCGCGTAATGGTTATTTGCGAGAACCCCAAGCACAAGCAAAAGCAAGGGTAAGCTTTTCTTTATCTTGCACCGTACCTGAAAAGGGTATGTATGGTATTATAATAAAAACACCCTGACCGGTGCGGCTGGCGCGGCTTACCCCCGCGCTTACCGGCAGGATAGCACATATAAAGTTAACAGCGAAAGAAATCAGGAGGTGTAAATACCTATATGGCACGTATTTCCGGCGTAGACTTGCCAAGAGACAAGCGCGTAGAAGTCGGCTTAACCTACATATTTGGGATTGGCCGCAAAACCGCTACCGATATCGTTACCGCCTGTGGCGTGAACCCGGATATCCGGGTACGCGATTTGAGCGAAGCGGATGTGAATAAACTCAGGGAATATATCGACCACAACGTAAAAGTAGAAGGCGACCTGAGGCGTGAAGTTTCCATGAACATCAAGCGGCTGATCGAGATCGGCTGCTATCGTGGCGTACGCCACCGCAGAGGCTTGCCTGTTCGCGGACAGAGCACCAAGCAAAACGCGCGCACGCGCAAAGGGCCCAAACGCATAATGGGCAGAAAGAAATAGGGAGGTAGCGAAGAGTGGCAAAAGGTAAAATCAAAAAAACCGGCTCGCGCAAACGCCGTGAGAAGAAAAACATTCAGCGCGGCGCCGCGCACATCCGTTCCTCCTTCAATAACACGATGGTGACCATCACCGATACGGCAGGCAACGCGATATCCTGGGCGTCGGCCGGGGGGCTGGGCTTCCGCGGCTCGCACAAGAGCACGCCCTATGCGGCGCAAATGGCCGCCGAGGCTGCGGCGAAGGCCGCTATGGAACATGGCCTGCAGACGGTGGAGGTATACATCAAAGGCCCCGGCTCCGGCCGCGAGGCCGCTATCCGCGCTTTGCAAACGGCAGGGCTTGAGGTGAACATGATCAAAGATGTTACGCCCATACCGCATAACGGCTGCCGCCCGCCCAAGCGCAGAAGAGTTTAAGGAGGCGAAGTGCGATGGCAAGATATACAGGATCTGTTTGCCGGCAATGCCGGCGTGAAGGCGTCAAGCTCTTCTTAAAGGGTGACCGTTGCTCCGGCGCAAAATGCGCCGTGATTAAAAGGCATACCCCCCCGGGCCAGCATGGCCAGGCGCGTACCCGCAAGCAGAGCGAATACGGCATACAGTTGCGCGAGAAGCAGAAATGCCGCAGGGCCTATGGTGTTTTAGAATCACAATTCAGGAAATACTACACTATGGCATCAAATATGCGTGGTGTAACAGGCGAAAACATGCTGTGCTTATTGGAGCGAAGGCTGGATAACGTAGTTTACCGCCTTGGTCTTTGCGATAGCCGCCCCATGTCGCGCCAGATGGTGCAGCATGGGCATATACGTGTAAACGGCAAAAAGGTGGATATCCCCTCTTACCTCATTGCACAGGGCGATATCATCACCGTGCGCGAGCGTAGCCGCGACATGCAAAATCTCAAAGTGCTCAAAGAACAGGGTGGCAGCAGGCTCGTACCCAAGTGGCTGGAAATGGATGCGGAAAACCTCACAGGCAAAGTGATTGCCGTGCCGCAGCGCGATGATATCGACTTGACGATAGAGGAACATTTGATCATCGAATTCTACTCCAGGTGATGGGCTTGGCGCTAAAGGGAAAGCGCGTGAAAAGCCATGCGCCTTTTGTAACCGCGTTGATCATTGAACGTTTGGGCAACGTCCGCAAAGCGTATCATGCCACGGCGGGCGTATGCCTACAAGAGGAGGGAAAGCCATGATTGAAATAGAACGGCCTAAAATAGAGTGCGTTAAAAAGACGGGGCAATACGGCAAATTTGTTGTGGAGCCGTTGGAGCGCGGGTTTGGCACGACCCTGGGCAACTCGCTAAGACGCGTGCTTTTAAGCTCGTTGCCGGGCGTTGCCGTAACCTCTATCAAAATTGAAGGCGTATTGCACGAGTTTTCCACCATCGAAGGCGTGAAGGAAGATGTGACGGAAATCGTGCTGAACTTAAAGGAACTGTGCGCGCGGCTGTTTACCGAAGGGCCCAAAAAGGTCGTAATTGAAGCGGTGGGGCCCTGTGAAGTCACGGCGGGCGATATCAGGCAGGATCCCGATATCGAGGTGATCAACCCGGATTTGCATATCGCCACGCTCGATAAAAACGCACGGCTGAATATGGAGATCATGCTGGATCGTGGCCGCGGATATGTTATCGCCGATAAAAACAAACGGCCGGGCATGTCCATCGGCGAAATCGCGATCGACAGCACCTACACGCCCATTGAAAAGGTAAACTTCGGCGTGGAGGATACGCGCGTGGGTTCCGACACCGACTTTGACAAACTGACACTGGAAGTATGGACGACCGGCAGCGTAATGCCCGACGAGGCGGTAAGTTTGGCCGCGAAGATACTTTCGGAGCATCTATCCTTGTTTGCAAACCTCACAGACCATGTGCAGGGCGTGGAAATCATGGCGGAAAAGGAAGAGGACAAGAAAGAGAAGATACTCGAGATGACCATCGAAGAGTTGGATCTTTCCGTGCGCTCTTATAACTGCCTGAAGCGCGCCGGCATCAACGCGGTTGATGAACTGGTGCAGCGCAACGAAGATGAAATGATGAAAGTGCGTAACCTCGGCCGCAAATCGCTTGAAGAGGTGCAGCAAAAACTATCCGCTTTGGGGCTTATGCTCCGCAACAGCGAAGATTAACCACTACGTAGGAGGATAACCAGTCATGCCAAACCGTAAGCTAAACAAGGCTACGGATCAGCGCAAAGCTATGTTGCGCAACCTTACAACAGCGTTGATCTGGAACGGTAAAATCGTTACCACGGAAACACGCGCCAAAGAGGTGCGGCCCATTGCTGAGCGCTTGATTACGCTTGCCGTAAACGAATATCAAAACAGCGAGGTTGTTATCAAAAAGAGTCGCAATGAGAAACAGCAGATCATTGAGCGCAAGGTGGACAACGATAAGCCGGGCAAACTGCATGCCCGCCGCCGGATAATGGCGTATCTCTATGACTTTCCTGAGGTGAAGCCCAAGGATGAGAGCAAAGCCGATTACCGCAAGCGCACGAAGGATACCGCGCACCCCGTGGTGGAAAAGCTTTTCCGCGAGATCGCGCCCAAATACGAAAAACGCAACGCCGGCGGTGGCGGCGGCGGTTATACCCGTATGATGAAATTGGGGCCGCGCCGCGGCGACGCTGCGGAGATGGTGGTATTAGAATTATTATAGCTTTCGCGCGCAAAAGGGTGGCGCGCCACCCTTTTGCGGTTACACCGGGGCCTCTGGCGGAGTTTGGGTGCGCAAAAACCGTTTTGTTTATAAATGTTTTATATTCAGGAAATTGCCGGATGGCATGCAATATGCTATACTTTTAACATGCGCCATAGCTGAATGGGATTTCATAAACCGAAAGGGGAATGGGCATGAAAAAACGCATAGCATTTTTTGCAGCGCTCCTCACACTTTTAAGCGTTGCGGCAATGTCCGCAATGGCGGATAGCGGTACTGCCGCTGCGGCAAGCGCCCCGCCCGCGCCGCCGGCCTGGGTAAACCAGGGTGTGTTTGCGGCGAACGAAAAAACAGATGGCCTGATTGGCGCGAACGAAGCTACGCATTGGCTTGCGCTGGATGATGCGTATATCGTATGCAAGCAGAAAAACGGCAATTATATCGTGTTCTATCAGGATAACGCGCTTGCCTTTACCGGGGGAGACGCGCCTCTGGGCGCGCTGTTTCGCATAGAAAAGGATAGCCGCCACCGCACTACCGCGCTTTATATGTATGGCGGCACACAAACCGGCCCGCTTTACCGCGTGTACGGCAACAAGGAAACGGGCGAGGTGGGCTTTATATGCGTAGGCTCTACCGTCAACCGCCATAATGCTGGAGATATCATCGTAAGCGGCGATAAAGGATATAAGGCGTTGTTGCAATTGTACGAAACCCACTTTGAAGATGCGTTGGAGCTTTCGGTATTTAGAGAGGGCAACCTGCTTAAGGATAGCGACTGGATCGAGCGGGCCTGTCGCGGGGATATCATGGCAAGCGTGCGGATAGGCGCAAGAGGATAACGTATCTAACGAGAATCCTTACGTGCGAGCGCCTAAATAAAATACATTTTTATGGAGGGAAACAGAAAATGAACGATTATATCGAGGCAGTCATCCGGAAGGTTAAAGAGCGGGACGCGAACGAAAAAGAGTTTTTGCAAACCGTGGAAGAAGTGTTGCGCTCTCTCGAGGTGGTGATAGATAAGCATCCCGAATACAAAAAAATGGGCTTGCTTGAGCGTATGGTAGAGCCCGAGCGCGTAATCGAGTTTCGCGTGGTATGGGTGGACGACGGCGGCCAGGCGCGGGTAAACAGGGGCTTTCGCGTGCAGTTCAACAGCGCGATCGGGCCATATAAAGGCGGGCTGCGGTTCCATCCCAGCGTAAACCTTTCCATCATGAAGTTTTTGGGGTTTGAGCAAACGTTTAAAAACAGCCTCACAACGTTGCCCATCGGCGGCGGCAAGGGCGGATCCGACTTTGATCCGCGCGGCAAGACCGATGGCGAGGTCATGCGTTTCTGCCAGGCGTTTATGAGCGAACTCTACCGCCATATCGGCCCGGATATCGATGTGCCCGCAGGAGACATCGGTGTCGCCGGCAGGGAAATCGGCTTCCTTTACGGGCAATATAAGCGTCTGCGCGGCGCATACGAGCCCGGCGTACTCACCGGCAAGGGTCTTTCCTACGGCGGTAGTCTTATCCGCCCGGAGGCCACGGGCTTTGGCGCGGTGTATTACACGCAGGAAGTTTTCAGGCATGAGAAGGACGAAATCAAGGGCAAATCCTTCATCCTTTCGGGCTTTGGCAATGTTACGTGGGGCGCCGCCACCAAGATCACCGAGCTTGGCGGCAAGGTGCTTACGGTTTCCGGCCCGGACGGTTACGTTTACGATCCCGATGGGGTAAATACGCCCGAAAAGATACGGTATCTTACGGTTATGCGCGGTTCCGGCCGTGACAAGGTGCAGGATTACGCCGATAAATTCAAGGTTCAGTTCTTCCCCGGGCAAAAACCGTGGAGCGTAAAGGGCGATGTGGTAATGCCCTGTGCCACGCAAAACGAAATCGGCATGGAAGAGGCCGAACAGATCGTGGGCAACGGCACGAAATACTATATCGAGGTATCCAACATGCCCACGACCAACGAGGCGCTTGCCTGCCTGATGAAGCAAAAGGGTATGGTCGTCGCGCCCAGCAAAGCCGTGAATGCCGGCGGTGTAGCGACTTCCGCATTGGAAATGAGCCAGAACTCCATACGCTACGGGTGGAGCGCCGAAGAAGTTGACGCCAAACTGGTTGGCATTATGAAGAGCATCCACGATGCTTCCGCCGCCGCTGCAGAAGAATACGGCCTGGGCTATAATCTGGTTGCCGGCGCGAATATCGCGGGCTTTAAGAAGGTGGCCGACGCTATGATCGCGCAGGGCCTGGTATAAGATAGTAAATAAACAGTACAACAGCAGGTAAAAAGGCATGCGGTTGCATGCCTTTTTACCTGCTTCAAAACTGCCTCAAAACCGCTTCAAAACCGCCTAAAAAACGGCTTAAAAAACTGCCCCAAAACTGCTTCGAAAACGGCTTTCAAAACAGCTTTAAAAACAGCGGCGCGCAAGCCATAACACTTGCGTGGGTTACAAGGTTTACGCACGCAAACGCAAAGCGCCGCAGCCCCGCCGTATTCGCGCTTTAAGCGCTATTTGCCAAACCGGGTGGAGGATGTATACCCATCCTTTTCGTAGATGCTGATCCATTCCTTCAGGCGGCTTAAAAATTCGTTGTTTGTGGATGTTTTTTCCAGCATAGCGATAAACTGCTCCGTCACATCCGAAGGGTTGCCGCCGGAGAGCACGCGGCGCATGGTGTATACGCCGTTAAGCTCCTCTTTGGTGAGCAGCAAATCCTCGCGCCTTGTGCCGGATTTGTAGATATCGATGGCAGGGAAGATGCGCTTTTCGGAGAGCTTGCGATCCAGATGGATTTCCATATTGCCGGTACCCTTGAACTCTTCGAATATGATGTCATCCATCCTGCTGCCGGTTTCAACCAACGCCGTGGCGATCACAGTTAAGCTGCCGCCGTTTTCGATATTGCGTGCGGCGCCGAAAAAGCGCTTTGGTTTATGCAGCGCGCCCGGATCCAATCCGCCGGAAAGCGTTCTGCCGGTAGGCGGTATGGAAAGGTTGTAGGCGCGCGAGAGCCTCGTCAGGCTATCCATCAGTATGATGACATCCTTACTCATCTCCACAAGGCGCATGGCGCGTTCGAGAGCCATTTCCGCCACGCGGGTGTGGTGCTCGGGCAGTTCGTCGAATGTGGAATACAACACCTCGCCCTTGATGCTGCGCTGCATATCGGTGACCTCTTCGGGCCGCTCGTCGATCAGCAGCACCATCAGGTGGCTGTCGGGGTGGTTGGTGCTGATGCCGTTGGCGATGTTTTTGAGCAACGTGGTTTTGCCGGCCTTGGGCTGCGCCACGATCATGCCGCGCTGGCCCTTGCCTATGGGGGCGATCAGATCTATCAGGCGTATGGCGAGATTGTTTTCGCCCGCGCATTCGAGCGTGAGCCGCTCGTCGGGATAGATAGGCACCAGTGTTTCAAAGGGCCTGCGGTGCGCGAGCGCCTCGGGGGCCTCGCCGTTGATGGCGGTGATATACAAAAGCGCCAGAAAACGCTCGCCCTCTTTGGACGGACGCGTTTTGCCGGTGACCATATCGCCTGTTTTTAAAGAGAATCTGCGGATTTGCGCGATGGAAACATAAACGTCGCGGCTGCCCGGCAAATAGTTGTCGGAACGTAAGAAGCCATAGCCGTCGGGCAGCACCTCGAGCACGCCTTCGGCGTCGCCACAGTCCCCGCCCTGCAAAAGCTCGGGCACGGCGGGGTTGCTGGTGCCGTACTCTTTATTGTAATAGCCTTCGTGGCGCTGGGCGTCTTCGCCCGGGCCATGCTCATCGGGCGCGTAGGCGGGTTGCTGGTAAGCGCCCCCCTGTTGGTATCCGCCCGGTTGCTGATAAGCGCCCTGCTGATAATTGCCCTGCTGCTGGTAGCCGCCCTGATAATTGTTGCCTTGATAATTGCGCCGCTGCTGGTAGTTGTTACCCTGGTATGTGCTATAACCGCGCCGCTGCTGATAGCCGCCCTCGCCCTGCTGGTAGCCGCCCTGTCTGCGCGGGTGGTAAGAGGGCTCCGCCTTGGGCTGATAGCTTGGCGCCACATAAGCGGGCTTGCGGTAGCCGTCTGCGGGGGCGCCGCCGTCTTCAGGCGCGAGCCGGGGCGGCTGGTAAGCGGGCGCCGCCTGTTCGCCGGCGCTTGCCGGCATGGGCGCGCCCATCCCCGCAACGGGCGCTTCGCCGGCGGGTGTGGCGGCGGCCACTGTGCGCATAGGCTTTTCCGGCTCAGGTGAAGCCCCGGACGCAGATCCAGGGATCCTCGCGGGAGATTTATCCCCCACGGGCACGGCCGTATCGCTGAGCAAGAGCTCAACGAGCTCGGATTTCCGGTATTTGTTGACGGACTTGAGCCCGCCCAGCTTGGCAAGCTCTTTTAAATCGACCAAGCTTTTGGTTTCGAGAGATTTTCTGTCCAAAACTGAACTCTCCTTTCATACAAAAAACATAAAAATATATAATTGTGCGCACGTGGATTACGCACATAATAACCGCGACACAGAAAATATGATTGCTTACATACATGAATTCTGAAATTCTGTTTTAATAATACCCGAAAACCTTTCGCCTAAACCTGCCGCAATGTGCTGCGCGCCGCCAGTCAGGTTCAAAACCATGAAA
>JAISXK010000033.1 GCA_031270585.1 Clostridiales bacterium
TGGATATGGACGAGGTATTTGCCGCGTTGAATAAGTACATGCGCCCGCCCGGAAAGGGGGGCGGCGGCGACAAGAATCCAATGACGCATGGCTGTCATATATCCGAAGAAAATCATGCGTGAGCTATCATACGGCGTCATTGGCTTATGCTACAATCAGGTTTTAAACGAACGGCCAAGAAAAGCAGATAAAAGGAGGAGGGACATTTCATGACTGTCACGCCCACGCAGGCCCAAAAGATTCTAACAGGCAACAGCACATTTTCACAGCTTGGCTTTTCAATGCTGCTTACGCGTTTGAAAAGAGTTTACTCGAAAGATCCGTCACATGCGTCATTACAAAAATGCACGGCGGAAATCAACACGTTTCTCAAGAAATACGCGCCAATCATGGCGCCGGATTTTGCTATCATCTCAAAACTATAATCACGGGGAGGCAACAGCATGCTATTAACTTTTGATGAAACCATTAAAAAAATCTCCGGCGGCGGGCTTTTGCATATCGCAGCAACGGAAGAATTGCTGAAAAAGCTTCCAAAAGGCAATTGGATTGGCGGTTCTACCGAATACTTCATGTCCCAAGAAGGCGGGAAAATCACGGGCGAATTGCTTTTTGTCACTGATTTTCCGTATGATACGTTCAAAATTGAATCCTATGACGAAACATCCATCTCAAACGTGACGGTTGACGCTTTCGACAGCGGTTTTTCAATTGTCATACTGCCGTTTGATAGCGCTGTTCATAAAGCATACGCCGACAAAGCGTCTGAGTTTGAGGAGATGTTCGTTAAAAATGTCGCGGGCTGGGTTTCCGGCATCAATCTTGGGGCGGCGGGCCAGACGCCTGTTTCCGCCAACGGACAAACCGGCGAAATATTTTCCAACAAGTCTGTCGTGGCGCACATTTGCGTTCCGGACGACAAAATGGTCAGCATCGGCATAGTCAATATTTTTTCACAAGACGAAGACTCACCGGTAATTGAATTTACGGAGGAGGGCTTTTTGGCGAAAACATGCCGGGTAGACGGCGAAGAGGTTTCATTTGCCGACTACATTGAGAAAAACGGGATCGACACCAAATTGCCTTTAATAGGAGATTATTCCGGCGTGGGCGTTAACGTCTCATTCAAAGCCATTGAAAATGGCGTGGTAAATTTTTACGCGCCCGTTTTCCCCGGCATAAAATACAAAATGGCAAACACGATAACGGATTACGTAAAAGAATTTAACGATCACCTTAAAAATATCCAGGATGTTAAGGCGGTGTTTTCCTGCAACTGCATACTGAACTTTTTATATGGAGAACTCGAAGGTAAGGATATTGACGCGTTTTTCGGGCCGATTACCTTTGGGGAAGTAGCGTATCAGCTTGTAAATCAGACCCTGGTTTATGTGACTGTATCCTAAAGGGCAAATCTTACCGAAGGGGCGCGCATGGCGGTAAAGATTGTCGCAAAACGAAAATACAACAACCGCTAAAAGAAGAGAGCACCGCCTATTAATAAGCGCGCCCCCTATGCGTAAAATCAAGAAGAAAACCCGCCGCGCCGACATGCGCTCAGTAGTTCCCTTCCGCCTTCACATTTCATTGCCCATTGCCCTATTTGTTTTTGGCTAAAATCTTCTTTAAAAACCGCACGGCGTATCCGCCGATTGTTACACCCACAGCATATTGCAGCAGGTTGAGCGCCACGCCCGCAATGGCGGCGCCATGGCCGTATACTATGCCCTCGAATAGATAATACCCCAGCGGCATAATAAGGCCCGCCAAAATCAACGGCAAAAAAATTTTCCCGTTCATCTTTTTTATAAGCAACGCCGCCACAAGGGCCATAGCCGCCTTGATGATGAATGTGGGCCACGCGTAAATCACGCTGCCCAATACCAAATCGCCCAGCGCGCTAC
This sequence comes from Clostridiales bacterium, assembly GCA_031270585.1. Classification (GTDB taxonomy): domain Bacteria; phylum Bacillota; class Clostridia; order Christensenellales; family CAG-138; genus JAISXK01. The sequence goes on from JAISXK010000033.1 coordinate 1,905, forward strand.
CCACTGCGGCGCAAAGCGCGCCCCAAGGATTCCCCAGCAAAAACGCGGCAATATATACGCCCGCATCCCCCAGGTTGATATATGCCCCCGCCATGTTGGGTATGGGAAAGCTGATCAGCGTCAGCGCCAGTATAACCGCGGCCAGAATGCCCGCTATCACCGTTCTGTGAGTTTTGGTCTTCAAATCCAGACGCATAGGGTACCCTTGTTATGATGAATCCGCATCATACCTTCTCATAAATGTATTCTTCATGTTATAACATGGCGCATATGGCGGGGTCAAGAGGAAGGGTTGAAAAAGGGTGTACCAAACGCGCGTGATCTGGTACAATTGTTATGAGACGTTTTGACGAACATGGAGGATTGTTGCTATGTTTAAGCATGTGGTGATGCAAAAATTTACAGATAAGGGCGATGCCGCCACGGCCGCGCGCCTGTTAAACGCGCTTAAGGGCAAAGTGCCCACGCTGCGCGATATGGAGGTGGGCGTAAACGAGCTTACTACCCCGCGCAGTTACGACCTGGTGCTGATCGCCAGCTTTGATGATGAAGCAGGCTATCACGCGTATGACGAGCACCCCGCGCACACGCAAGTGCGCGCGTTTATCAAGCCCCGCCGCGAAAAAACCGCCAGCGTGGACTATACCATATAATCCGCTTTACGGAGATACCATGAACGAATTCCATGTTGTGGCCCCGTTTGAACCACAAGGAGACCAGCCGCAGGCCATCGATACGCTATCAAACGGCGTAATCCGCGGTGATAAAACGCAAGTACTGCTTGGGGTAACCGGCAGCGGCAAAACATACACCATGGCCAAAGTAATTGAGCGTGTGCAAAAGCCCACGCTTATATTGGCGCACAACAAAACCCTCGCGGCGCAACTGTGCAGCGAGTTTAAAGAGTTCTTCCCCGATAGCGCGGTGGAGTATTTCGTATCCTATTACGATTATTACCAGCCCGAAGCGTATATCGCCGCGTCCGACACCTATATCGAAAAGGTCTCCTCCGTTAACGAAGAGATCGACAAGCTGCGCCACAGCGCCACCTGCGCGCTAAACGAGCGGCGCGATGTCGTCATCGTGGCGTCTGTATCCTGCATATACGCCCTGGGCGACCCGGAAGAATACATGCGCCTGTCCATATCCCTGCGCAAGGGCATGCGTATCGACCGCGACGCCGTCATGCGCGCGTTGGTGGATATACAGTTTCAGCGCAACGACTTTGATTTTGCCAGAGGCACGTTCCGCGCGCGCGGCGACGTGCTGGAAATCTTCCCCATGAACTGGTCGGAAAAGGCGCTGCGCGTGGAGTTTTTCGGCGATGATGTCGAGCGCATCTGCGAGGTGCATATCGTAAGTGGCGAAGTGCTCTTGGAGCGGCTGCACGTGGCGATATTCCCCGCCTCGCACTATGCCACCAATCGCCAAAAGCTCAACGCCGCGCTCATGGAGATTGAGCGCGATATGTACGCCAGTGTAAAACAGTTTAAGGAGCAGGACAAGCTTCTGGAAGCCCAGCGTTTGGAACAGCGCACGCTTTACGATATCGAGATGATGCGCGAGCTTGGCTATTGCACCGGCATTGAAAACTATTCGCGCTATTTTGACGGACGTAAGCCCGGCCAGCCGCCCTTTACGCTTCTTGATTATTTTCCGCGCGATTTTTTGCTGTTCGTGGATGAGAGCCACGTTACGCTGCCGCAGGTGCGCGGCATGTACCGGGGCGATTTCGCGCGCAAGGACAATCTCGTCAACTACGGCTTTCGCGTGCCCGCCGCTTACGATAACCGACCGCTGAAGTTCGAGGAATTCGAAAAGCGCCTCAACCAGATCATCTGCGTATCCGCAACGCCAGGTAACTACGAGCTGGGCCTTGCCAGCCAAGTCGCCGAGCAGATCATCCGCCCCACCGGACTTGTGGATCCGTATGTCGAAATACGCCCCGTCAAGGGCCAGGTGGACGATATATTGGGCGAGGTGCGTCTGACGGCCGGGCGCGGCTACCGCACGCTCATCACAACGCTCACGAAGCGCATGGCCGAAAACCTTACCGAATATCTGGATGGCATGGGCGCGCGCGTGCGTTACATGCACAGCGATATAGAGACGATCGAGCGTATGGAAATCATACGCGATCTGCGTCTGGGCGACTTTGACGTGCTGGTGGGCATCAACCTGTTACGCGAGGGGCTTGATTTGCCCGAGGTGGGGCTTGTATGCATACTCGACGCCGATAAAGAGGGCTTTTTGCGCAGCGATACATCGCTCATACAAACGATTGGCAGAGCCGCGCGCAATGTGGATGGCCGTGTCATACTGTACGCGGATACCGTTACGCCCTCCATGCGGCGCGCGCTTTTGGAAACCGAACGCCGCCGCGCCAGGCAGCAGGCTTTTAACAAGGCGCACAACATCACACCGCGCAGCATTGAAAAGGCCGTGCACAGCGTGCTGGAAATATCGCGCAAGGTGCCGGATGACGGGGAAGCGCTTTTAGCCGATGATAAAAGTAAACGCATCGCGCTTTTGACCGAGCAAATGCGCGAGGCCGCCCAGGCGCTGGAGTTTGAGACCGCCGCCAAACTGCGCGACAAACTGCGTGCCCTGCACGGCATCGAGGACGATGTCCCCGGCGCCGCAGGCGCCCCCAAGCCCGGTACCGTGGGCAGCCGCAAAAAGGCGCGCGGAAGAACGCGAAAGTAAAAAAAGTAAAATAGCATCCCGACAAATATAGAAGGAAACCATATGCAAGACGCAATCATCATCAAAGGCGCGCGGGAACACAATTTAAAGGATATTTCTCTCACGTTGCCGCGCAATAAATTAATCGTTATGACGGGCCTTTCAGGCTCGGGCAAATCCTCTTTGGCGTTTGATACCATATACGCAGAGGGGCAGCGCCGCTATGTGGAAAGCCTTTCCTCCTACGCCCGCCAGTTTTTAGGGCAGATGGAAAAACCCGATGTGGATTATATCGAGGGGCTCTCCCCCGCCATCTCCATCGATCAGAAGAGCACCAGCCACAACCCCCGTTCCACAGTGGGCACGGTAACCGAAATACACGACTACCTGCGTCTGCTCTATGCGCGCTGCGGCCTGCCGCACTGCCCGCGCTGCGGCAAGCCCATATCCCGCCAAACCATCGATCAGGTGGTGGATCAGGTATGCGCCCTGCCCGGGGGCGCGCGCATACAGGTCATGGCGCCCATTGTGCGCGCGCGCAAGGGCGAGCACGCAAAGCTTATGGAGCAATTGCGCCGCGACGGCTACGTGCGCGTGCGTGTGGACGGCACGCTATACGAGATCGCGGATGTGCCGCCCATGGATAAAAAATTCAAGCATACCATTGAGGCCGTTGTGGACAGACTCATCATTAAGCCCGGCGTGGAAGGCCGCCTTTCCGACTCGCTGGAGACCGCCTTTAAGCTGGCCAACAATCTGGCGCTGGTGGATGTGATGGACGGCGAAAAACTGCTGTTTTCGCAAAACTACGCCTGCCCCGATTGCGGCGTGAGCATGGAAGAACTGACCCCGCGCATGTTCTCCTTCAACAACCCGTTTGGCGCGTGCCCCACATGCACGGGCCTGGGCTCGCTTTTGGTAATCGATCCCGATTTGATACTGCCCGACAAAAGTCTCTCGCTCAACCAGGGGGCACTCAACGTATCGGGTTGGAACTCCAGGGCGCGCGACAGCATCGCGGGCATGTATTTGAAAGCGCTCAGCGAAACATATAATTTCTCACTGGATACGCCCGTGGGCGATCTGCCCAAAAAGGCGATAGACATGATATTATATGGCACCGGCAATGAAAAACTAAAAATCACTTACACGCGCGAATTTGGCAGCGGCACGTTTGAGGCCCCGTTCGAGGGCATTGTAAACAATATGCAGCGCCGCTACCGCGATACCCAGAGCGAGCACAGCAAGGCCGAGATCGAAGCGTATATGACGCAGGCCCCCTGCCATAGCTGTATGAGCAAGCGTCTGAAGCCCGAAAGCCTGGCCGTGACGGTGGGCGGCGTCAACATTGCCGAGTTCAGCGATTTTACCATACTCGAAGCGCGCGATTTTATGGCCGGGTTGCGCTTGAGCCCCTCGCAGGAACTCATTGCCCAGCAAATACGCAAAGAGATCAACAGTCGTCTGGGCTTTTTGATAGACGTGGGGCTGGATTACCTCACGCTTTCGCGGGGCGCCTCCACGCTGTCCGGCGGCGAAGCGCAACGCATCCGCCTGGCCACACAGATAGGCTCCGGCTTGGTGGGCGTGCTGTATATATTGGATGAACCCAGCATTGGCCTGCACCAGCGCGACAACGCCAGACTGCTCACCACGCTAAAGCATATGCGGGATATCGGCAACACGCTTATCGTGGTGGAACACGATGAGGAAGCCATACGCGCCGCCGATTATATTGTGGACATTGGCCCCGGCGCCGGCGCGCACGGCGGCCATGTAATCGCTGCGGGCCCGCTCGATACCATCATGGCCACGGATGATTCCATAACGGGCCAGTTTTTATGCGGCAAGCGCGCTATCCCCCTGCCGGAAGAACGCCGCCGGCCAAACGGCAAGTGGATAACCGTAAAGGGCGCGCGCGCGCACAACTTAAAGAATATCGACGTTTCGCTGCCGCTGGGCGTGTTCACCTGCGTCACGGGCGTCTCGGGCTCGGGCAAATCCTCGCTGGTCAACGAACTCATCAAAAAAACGCTTCTGCGCGATTTAAACCGCGCGCGCACAAAGCCCGGCTCTTGCGACGGCATCACCGGCGCGGAACACCTTGATAAAGTGATCGATATCGACCAAAGCCCCATCGGCCGCACGCCGCGCTCCAACCCGGCCACGTATACGGGGCTCTTCGATCTCATCCGCGAGCTGTTCGCGCAAACGCCCGACGCTAAGCTGCGCGGCTACAGCAACGGCCGTTTCAGCTTCAATGTAAAAGGCGGGCGTTGCGAAGCCTGCCATGGAGATGGTATTATCAAAATAGAGATGCATTTTCTCGCGGATGTATACGTGCCCTGCGAGGTTTGCGGCGGCAAGCGCTACAACCG
>JAISXK010000154.1 GCA_031270585.1 Clostridiales bacterium
GCAAGCCGGGACGGATACGCAAGCCGGAACGGATACGCAAACCGGGGCAAACGCGCAAGCCGGGGCGGATACGCAAGCCAGGGCGGGACAACTCACGCTCGCATACCATATGCCGGCGCGCTATGTGTATGACGAAGGGCACGACGCCTATGTGCGGCAACCCGCCGCAGCTAATCAGGTCAAAGCCGGCGATATCGTACTTCTCGCCGTCGATCTGACAAACGATACGGATAGCCCGCTGGGGCTGCAATCCATCACCCAGCAGTTACCGCAAGGCATGCGTTTGCCCGATTGGGCAGGCGGTGTGCGCGTTGTGCGCGATGGCGCCGTGCAAACCGTTGCCGACGCGGCCGCGTTGACGATAGCCCCCTACCGGCCCGCCGACTGGCAGCCTGTGGGCGAAAACGCCTACCGCCACACCAATCCGCTTACCCTTGCGGCGGGCGAAAGCTACCATGCCTGTTTTGCCGCGCAGATATCCCCACAGGCAAACGCGCAAACAAACTTAACTTGCGCCGCGCAGGCCCTGCAAACAAACGGCCGCCTGCCACAAGCAAGCTTTGAGCCCGTCTTTGAGGATGTTTACGACCTTGCGCTTTCCGTATCGTTTGATAAAATCTACAACGCCGCGTTCGAGGCCCTGCCGCTTGATATCGGGCAACGCCCGCTTTACCTGGCGGGCGGCATATACGCCGCCGTGAAGTTTACCGTATTGAACCAGGGGCGGGCCGCCTCCAACATCAGGCTTGCCGCCTACGTGCCCGAAGGCTTCTCGCCTGTGGCGCCGGACGCGGACGGCAACTACCCCGCCGGCGCGGATAACGGCGGCTGGAACTTTGTAAAAGCCATCCCCGCAGATCTTCCGACCGGGGTTTGGAGCAACCTGCGCGTATACGCCTGTGAAAACGCGTTTTCATCCCCGCTGGCAACCGGCAAAGAGAACAGCGTTACGCTCTACCTGCAGGCGCAAGGCGCGGTAGATGAAACCGTCAACGGCAACATCATGGCCGAAACCGACTTTTACGTAGCCGGCGAGATCGCGGCGTTTGCCGGCGACGATGGCAAACAGGCAACCGACGCCGACTCCATCCCCGACGACGATCCGGCAAACGGCCTTTACGACCACCGGACCGGTATGGAAGGCACAGTATACCCCATCGACAGCTACGAAAAAAAGCGGCGCGGCGCCTATCCGGGCGAGGTGAAGGAGCGCCCCGGCGTCATCAGCGAGCGCGCCCAGGCAAAGCGCGGCGGCGCTTTGCTTGATGAAGACGGCTTTGACTTTGATTACGCCTACATCAAAGGCGGCGTGCCGCAGGCCGCAGCCGGGCGGTCGGCATCTATAAAACGGCTGACGTATGATCAAACCGTATTGCAGGAGATCGGCGCGTTATATAAACGCAGCTATGCCGAAAAGCTCGCGGGCGGCGCGGCGGATGGCGGGCTATCGTACAGCCCCCTTGGGGATGAGGGGATTATCCGCAGCGCCAAAACATATATGGTATACGAAATCTGGGTCAATCAGGATGGTTTGATCGATACGAAGGGCTCTAAGCTCACGGCCACGTTGCCGCAAGGATTGGTGTTTTTGCCGTTTTCCGTAACGCAAAGCGGCTCCAAGGCAACACATGATCTTGTGCGCATGGTAAAATATACGCCTTTGGCGCGCGTGCCCAACGCCTTAAACGGCACGCAAAAGATCATATCCTACGCCGATGGGTTCACGATGCAAACGGGCCTGTATTTCTCCTCGTCAAGCGGCGGCGGCAATGCCTTAAATACCGTCTTTTATGCCGGCGAAGGCTTTGCCGACGCCGCATACAGCGGCGTTTATGCCGAAATTTCAAATGACAGGCGCACGCTCACCGTGCGCTTTGGCGAACCCGGCGGCGGCGCGCAGGGCGATACCTATGGCGCCTATCAAATACAGGCGCTTGCCGCCATCGATACGCAAAACATCTCTTACCAGCCCATGCAGACTGCCATCACATACGAATATGCCGGCCAAACGGAAACTTTTACGGAAACCTTTATGGAAGCGCGGCCCTGCATGTGGGATACCAGCGGTATGGCCGCGTTTGCCGCGACCGGCGTATGGGACGCGTTTACCGGCGCCTACGTGCAAAGCCCGGTGTTCGCCGTCTCCGCCCCGATGCAGGGCGGCGCGCTTACCCAACGCTACAGGTTGCGTCTGCGAACAGAATCGGCCTATCCCCCCGGCAGCCTGCGGGTGCAGGAAATCGTTTCCCCTGCGTATTTCGACTACTTTGGCGATATTACGGTGCAAACGTACCAAAACCCGCAGTTCGACGCGTCAGGCGAACCCTCCGGCGCGCCATCGGAAGGGCCTCCCGCCATAACTGCGGCCGCAACAGACGGCGGCGTGCTCAGTATCACGAACGCCGCCCCCACAGCCGTTGGGCACTATTATTACATCACCTATGACGTGCATTATAAAAACGTGGCATATGGCAGCCTTATTGAAACGGCCACGGCAGGATCTAAAACGCAAACCCTGACGCCGCTGTATATAGGGTTAAATGACGATACGCTTTCGGGCTACGCCTTCGCGCTGTATTACGCCGGTGAAGGCGGCGCGCCCGATTTTGCGCGGCCTGTAAAAAGCACAAACGGGCGCCCCATCGCGCTCGGCGGCGACTCCGCCGCAAGCGCCCTTTTCCTGCCGGAAGGATATTCGCCGGGATTTGAAGCGCAATGGCCGCTCGCGCTTGTGCAAACAAACGCGCCTGCCGGCGGCGAGACCGGCCCGACCGAAGCCATACCCCTGCTTGTGCAAAGCGGCGCGGACGGCCGCTTGCGCATCGTTGAAGCGCAGGCAGGTGGCTACACCATACAAAACGACGCGCAAAATGCCTGCCTCATCAAAACAGGCAGTGGCCCCGCCACCGGGGGTGACTCCGCCACCGGCAGTGACTCCGCCACCGGCAGTGACTCCGCCACCGGGAGTGACTCCGCCACCGGCAGTGGCCCCGCCACCGGCAGTGGCCCCGCCACCGGGAGTGGCCCCGCCACCGCCACGTCCGCCCCCTCGTATCCGGGCTTAGCCGCAGGCAACGGGGTATTGCGGCAAAGCGTATCCGCACAATCCGCCAACAGCGGCGGGTTTACACCCAGGGGCCCGCAACCTCTCCCGCTTGATATGGTAATGTCCGATAACGCCCTGCTTGACGACGGCATCCCCCTTGGTCCCGGCATATCCGACGCCGGCGCGTCCTCACCCGCGCTGCTTATACTGCTGGTTGTTTTTTTAGGTATTGAGCTTGTTGCGCTGCAACTGCTTATTGGCCGTTGGTTCCCAAAGACCATATCCCCCGCGCTGGCCGTACCCCGCCGGAAGCGCATGAAAAAACGCATGGCGCCCGTCGCAGCCGCTTTGGCAGGCATATTCTTTTTGGTTACCATGCTGCCCGTAACCGAAGCCGGCTCCGCCGACCGCGCGCTTCTGACGCGCCACTTTGAAGAAGCCGTAAAACCCGGCCGGGTACAATACGCGTCGCTGTACGATATCAGCGCCGTAGATGGCGGGGATTTATTATCTATCGGCGCGCTCGCCAAAAAGCACGGCGGCAAGGTGTTGTTCCACTTTGATACGCTTGACGGCGACGACGCCATTGCCGCGCGGCTCACCCTGAACCCCAACCTCACACCTAGGGACGCGGGCTTTTACAATTGCATGCTGCAAACGGATTCTTCGTCAACAGCGGCTATAAAAGAAAGGTTTGAAGCACAGTTTAACGTCAAAGCCGCCGTCATTCAATGCGGGGCGGATGATTACGGCATGCCCGTCGCCATCGCGGCCAGGCTTGATCTCGCCGGCATAGATCAACAAACCCTGCACGCCTATACCTACAATGCCGCAGGCGGCGCCTATGCGCCGCTTGAAAGGCCGCTTTCGCTCCTGGTGGACGCCAACGGCTTCGTGCACCTGCAAACCCGGCGGGCGGGGTATATCATCATTACCGACGCCAATATTTATGTATGAACGGCTTGTTTGCCGCGCGCGTCATAGTATGGTAAGATAACCTCAACAACATCTGAAGGGGATCATTATGTGCGAAGATAGAAGTATTTATGTAAACATGCCGCAGGCGCTTGAGCGCGTGCGCGGCAACAAAACGCTATACCGCAGAATGCTCAATCTCTTTTTGGATAGCCCTGAGTTTGCCCTTCTTGAAGAGCGGCTTGCGAGCAAGGATTATGAAAAGGCGGCCGTTACCGCCCATACCATCAAGGGCATGACGGGCAACCTTTCTCTCAACGCCATATTCGAGTTGAGCGCCGCTTTGATGAGCGAGTGCCGCCAGGGCGCGCCCAACGCAGAGACCATTACCCAATACCGCGAGGCTTATCAAAAAACCGTGGCGGCGGTAAAAGAGGTTGCGGCCGAAATCGACGCGGGCATGGCCTAAGGCGGGCACGGCCTTAGGAGGGCGTCTGAACAGGATGTATTTATCATAAGCATGCAAAGAAGCAGCGGTATATTGATGCATATCACCTCCCTCCCCTCCCCCTACGGCATCGGCGCGCTGGGGCGGCAGGCGTATGACTTCGCTGATTTTTTAAGCCGCGCGGGCCAAACCTGTTGGCAGGTGTTGCCGTTGGGCCACACGGGCTTTGGCGATTCGCCCTATCAGGTTTTTTCCATGTATGCGGGCAACCCCTATTTTATCGATTTGGATTTATTGATTGACGACGGCCTGCTAAACCGGGAGGATGTTGCGGGCCTTGACTGGGGCCGCGACCCCGCGCGGGCGGATTATGGCGCGCTTTATAAAAACCGCAAACGGACGCTGCTTTTGGCCTACGCGCGCGGCGCTTCACGTTATAGCCGCGAGACGCAATCTTTTTTGCGGGAAAACAGCTTTTGGCTTTATGAATACGCGTTGTTCATGGCATTGAAGGATCACTTTCATATGCGCCCCTGGCTTGAGTGGCCCGATGAGGATATACGCATGCACCGGCGCGCGGCGATTGAAGCATACACGCGCCAACTGCAAACCGGGATTGATTTTTATGTATTCGTTCAATTTTTATTCGCGCGGCAATGGGAGCGGTTTCAAGCGTATGTGCATGGCCGTAACATCAGGCTGATAGGGGACTTGCCCATGTATGTGGCGCTCGATTCCGTAGAGGTATGGGCCCGCTCCGCATTCTTCCGGCTGGACGCAAACCATACCCCTCTCGCGGTTGCGGGCGTGCCGCCCGATTACTTCAGCGCAAACGGGCAGCTTTGGGGCAACCCGCTATACGATTGGAGCGCGCTCAAAGAGACAGGCTACGCCCTTTGGATGGAGCGGCTAAGCCTGGCGGCGCGGCAGTATGACATCGTGCGCATCGACCATTTTCGCGGGTTTGAAAGCTATTGGAGCGTGCCCTACGGGCAGCCCACGGCGCTTGGCGGCAAGTGGGAAAAAGGCCCCGCCATGGATTTTATAAAAACCCTGCGGGCGGAACTGCCGCACGCGCGTATCATTGTGGAGGATTTGGGCGACCTTAATCAGGATGCGCGCGATTTTGTAAAGCAAACGGGCTACCCCGGCATGAAGGCGCTGCAATTTGCGTTCGAGGCCGGCGCCAACAGCGTATATCTTCCCCATTTTTATGACAGGCATTGCGTCTGTTACACCGGCACGCACGATAACACCAGCATGCTTGGCTGGGCCGGCGCGCTTAGCCCCGCCGACGCACAGTTTGCAATGGCGTATCTTGGGCTATGTGACGGCCCGCGCAACACGTCCGCCGATCCTGCGGAAAACACCGGCAATGACCGGGGCATCGATGGCGACACGCAGGCCGCTATCGCCTGGGGCGTTATCCGCTGCGGCGCCGCCTCTGTGGCCGATCTTTTTATCGCGCAGATGCAGGATTACCTTGCCCTGCCCGGCAGCTGCCGCATGAATACGCCGGGCGTTACGGGCGGCAACTGGCAATGGCGCATGCTGCCGGGCGCCGCAAACGACGCCCTGGCGGATAGGATTGCCGCGCTGACCGCGTTGTATAACAGATGAAACTAACTTAACTATACCGCCACGCCCCGCCGACATGGCGGTGGTTTTCTTCCGTGGTCAAAAGCCATTTGGCCACCGATCTGCTCTTAGGGAAAAACTCTAAAAACGCGCCATCCACAAACGTATAAAAGCGCGACATATCCGTACACATGCCATATGTCGGCAGACTCTTCGCGTCAATAAAGAAACGAAAAGGGCCGCTCTCGCGCTCCCCTTCAAAGCGCAGGCCGCTGTGGTCAAGCGTGAGCGTGCCCCGCCCCGTGATCTCGCTCGTATTCCCTTTTTTCAGGTATTTGTATGGGGGCAGCGTGCCAAGCTCCACCTCTTCGCGCAATGAAAAGTTTTCATCCCGTACCCGCTCGCGGGCAATAGCGCGCTGCATATCCCACCAAACGCGCGGCGTGTCGGGTATGACGCAGGTTTCGTCAAGCGGAATCAGGTCATAATATTCATTCAACCGCGCGCCATTGCCGCACGCGCCGCAGACAATATCGTCTCCCTCGCCGCGCATGGTAAATTCCGCGCCGCATTTGGGGCACCAATAGAGCATATCGTGCAGGTTTTTCGCCATATTCCCTCCGCCCTGAAACGCTACGCGCGCGGTTTTGTTCCATTCGTAATCGTCATGGTAAAGCGCTTCGTCCAGTCGCCGCTGTATCTCCTTTTCGGACAGTTTTGCCAGCTGTTCGGGCGTAAACAATATATCCACTTCAACATCCACGCGGCCGGGACGGTCTGCCAGGCAGTATTTCGTGCTTGTAAGGTAGCCGCCCGCAATGCCTATCCGCAGCACGGGCAGCCCGATATGCTTCAACAGCTTGCCGCTCGCAATGGCGCACGGCTGGTTGCCGCCCGAAATAGAACTCATGCCCTCCGGGAAGAGCATAATATTGCCCCTGTCGTTGAGTACGCGCTTGATCTCTTTGATGGTATAGATATCGCTCACGAAGTTCTTTTTGGGTATTGCCTGCATCAGCCTGAATATCAACGCCAGGTGCGCGCGGAAGAATTCATTATAGCCCGCCACAAAGTTGAGCGTATGCGGCAAAAACGCCAAGGAGGAGAATATATAATCAAGCCTTGACGCATGGTTGCCCACAACCACAAACGGCGCCTGATACTCTCGCGGGTTGATTTTATAGGTATACGTCACGTTATACTTTCTTTCCAGCATGAGTTTTACGACAAAAAACGTGAGAATTCTATAGATGATATAATTGGGCCTGTGCAGACGGCGTAACAATAATTTTTGCTGAAGGTTCGCGCCCATCCTATCCCCCTTGTATGCTTGATGTATGCAATGGTAACCGCTTTTAGCGCGCCCGCGCCGCTTCCCCATATCTAATGCGATTGCAGCATCACGTCGTTCAGCGTGCCCTGAATATCCATAAAGCACTCCATCAGCTTGGGGTTAAACTGTCCGCACTCGCCACGCGCGATCATGGCCACGGTCTCCTCGTGGGTGTAGGCGGCCTTGTATACACGCTTGCTTGTCAGCGCGTCATACACATCGGCAATAGATGTCGCCTGCGCCCAAACCGATATCTCGTCGCCCACGAGTCCGTCGGGGTAACCTTTGCCGTCCCACCGTTCATGATGGTGGCGGCATATCTCGTAGCAATAGCTATAATAGGTGTAATCCTGCGTATAGTCCAAGCTTTCGAGTATTTCACACCCGCGCGTGGTGTGCGTCTTCATGATTTCAAACTCTTCAGCCGTCAATCTGCCCGGCTTTAAGAGTATGGAGTCGGGTATGGCGATTTTGCCGATATCATGCATGGCCGACGCGCTGGATATCGCCAGTATCTCCTCCTCCGTAAGGGGGTAATACCTGGTAGCGCTCTGCAACAGCACCTTTGTCAGCACGCGTATGCGCTTGATATGCTCTCCGCTTTCGCAGTTGCGAAACTCCACCGTCGTGCTTAGCGCGTCGATCACAAACTGGTTGCTCTGCCTGAGCCGCAGAGCCTGCTTTTCCAGCATCTCTTTTTGCTCGTGCAGCCGCCTTTCCAGGTTGCTTTTGCTCTCATAAAGCTCCACCACGTTGTTGACGCGCCTGTGCACAATGCTGGAATTAAACGGCTTGTTGATCAAATCCGATATGCCAAGCTCATACCCCTTCAGACTGATCTCGTCGTCGTTCTCGCCGGTTATCAATATCACGGGTATCTTGCCTATGAGCTCTCTTCGGCGCATTTCTTCCAACACGCCAAAGCCATCCAGCACCGGCATCACGATATCCAGCAGCACAATGCAGATATCTCCCTGACCATGCCCCAAAATATCCAGCGCTTCCCGGCCGTTTTTCGCCTCCAGCACATCGTACTCGCTCTCAAACAGATCTTTGAGTATAACGCGGTTCAACTCAATATCATCCACCACCAGGAGCTCTTTTGCATTCTGACCTGTCGGCATACCCTTCCCTTTTCCTTCCCATTTGGCAGTATTGCTGCGGGTAATCGTATCTCCATACGTATTTAATCGGATAAATTCCGCATTTCCTGAATACGTCTATTATACCAGAAGCTTCGCTTCTATGGTATAACCTGCGTCTTTATTTCACCCCTTTATTTTACCTTTGATTTTACCCGGTTTTACTTGCTTATTCGCCTGAAAGCTGCAATAATACTATTGCGGCTTAAAAACAATCCATAATAAAGTGAGGTGACTGAAGTGACCGATATTCCCGATAGTAGCGATAGCGCAAATAAAGCGGAGCGGCGCCTCAGTCGCGCGAGGCTCTTCTCCCGCATGCAGGAAGGAGCGGAATACTTATGGAAAAAGCGCGTGTTGCTCAAACCCACACGTTTATTCAAAAACTTCTCGATGAAAAAAACTATAAAGAATTAAAGGCGTATCTTTCGGGCCTTTACCCGGTGGATATTGCCGAGGTGTTTGATGAGCTCGACGAGGACGAGTGTATCATCATATTCCGCCTGCTCAACAAGGATCAGGCGGCGGAAGTGTTTTCTTACCTGAACGCGCAGCGGCAGAAGGAAATTGTCTCCTCCATCCACGAAAGCCTGCTGCATTATATTTTAAACGACCTGTATTTTGACGATAAGATAGACTTTTTGGAAGAAATGCCCGCCAATTTTATTAAAAAGCTGCTTGCCTCCGCCCCGCACGAAGAGCGGCGGCTTATCAACCAGTTTTTAAACTATCAGGATAACTCCGCCGGCAGCCTGATGACCATCGAGTATGTGGATCTGAAAAAACACATAACGGCAGGCCAGGCGTTGGAGCGCATAAAGCGCACCGGCGTGGATAAGGAGACCATATACACCTGCTACGTACTGGATGAAAAACGCAAGCTGCTGGGCACGGTATCCCTGCGCAAGCTGGTGCTCGCCAACGGGCATGAACTGATAGACGACATCATGCAAACCGAACCCGTAAAGGTGGGCACCGCCGACGATCAGGAACTCGTAGCCGATCTTTTCAAAAAGTACGACTTGATGGCGCTCCCCGTGGTGGATGGCGAGGACAGGTTGATCGGCATCATCACCATCGACGATATTATGGACGTTATCGAGCAGGAGAACACCGAGGACTTTCAAAAAATGGCCGCCATGCAGCCTTCGGATGAAAGCTATGTTGAAACCGGCGTACTTACGCTTGCGCGAAAGCGCATTGTGTGGCTGCTGATACTGATGGTTTCCGCAACGTTTACCGGCGAAATCATCACCCGGTATGAGGCGCTTTTAAGCTCCGCCGTTTTGTTGATGGCGTTTATCCCCATGCTGATGGACAGCGGCGGCAACGCGGGTTCGCAATCCGCCACGCTGATCATCCGCGGCATCGCGCTGGGCGAAATCGCGCTGAAGGATTGGCCCGTTGTGTTATGGAAGGAGTTTCGCGTAAGCCTGCTTGTGGGCGCCGCGCTGGCCACGGCCAACTTTTTGCGCATGCTGCTGCTTACCGGCACCGCTACGGGCGTGATGATCACGGTTTCCATCACGCTGGTGCTGACCATTGTAGCGGCAAAAATTGTGGGCAGTATATTGCCCATTGCGGCCAAGGCTTTAAGGCTTGACCCCGCCATTATGGCCGGACCGCTGATCACCACCATTGTGGACGCGCTCTCGCTGATTATTTACTTTACCATAGCGGGCGTACTGCTGTTTTAAATACAATATCAAACGCCAAAGGGAGGTTCCCCGCCATGAAAAAAAGTAAGCTGCACCTGTTGCGCCAATACGCCGGCGATTTAAGCGGGCTTTACGGCATGCAGGATTATACCTTTAACGAGGGCAGGGCCAAGGGGCTTCGCGCCATCGATATGAAAAACGGGCGCGGACTCGCGGCCACGCTGCTGCCCGACCGCTGTTTGGATATCCCTTATTGCTCATACAGGGGCGCCAACCTCTCGCTTGTATTAAAGCCCGGCCTAAGCGCCCCTGCGTATTATCGCGCCGAAGGCACGCGCGGCTTTTTAAGGCAGTTTAACGGCGGGCTTTTAACCACTTGCGGGCTCATGAACGCCGGCGGCCCCTGCGAGGTAAACGGCCAAACCCACGGCCTGCACGGCGATATCGCCAATACGCCCGGCGCCGGCATCAATAAAGAAGAGCTTGTGGATAACGACGCCATCATATTGCAGGTCTCCGCAACCATGCGCGAGGCGTGCGCGTTTGGCGAACATATGGCGCTGCACCGCAAAATACGGATGGAGACTGAAACCAACACCATCCACATCTGTGACGAAGTGGAAAACTGCGGCTTTGAAGACGCGCCGCTCATTAATCTGTACCACATCAACTTTGGTTACCCGCTGCTGGACGAGGGGGCGAGGGTTTACTTTAGCACGGCGGATGTCGCCCCGCGCGACACGGTTGCGCAAAACGAACTGGACACATACCATATCATAGATCCGCCAACGGTTAACCGGCCCGAAGCCTGTTTTATCCATACCGGCGGTGGCGGCGCGCAGTTTGGCATGCTTTACAACAAAACGCTGGGGCTTGCCGCTATTGTGCATTATACTACCGATGAGCTGCCCTTGTTTTTGCAGTGGAAATGCATGGCCGCAGGCGAGTACGCACTGGGGCTGGAGCCCTCCGCCGCAGGGTTTTGGGGACTTGCCTACGCCTTGCAGCATGGGTTGATACGCTACCTGCCCGCAGGCGGCACGCAAAGCTACCACATCCGCATAGAGGTTCTGGATGATGCGATAGACGCCGACAGGGCAAAGACAGAAGCGTATATCGCCCGGTGCAAAGAAGCGCGGCGCTAACAATACCGCAAGCGGCGATACCTTGGTTTTCTTAAACAAGAACAGAGGTATCGCCGTTTTCAGTTTCTGAATTATTTAGTTTTTAAACTCAGGCGCGCCGTAATCCTTGGTGATATCAAACGGCCGGCCGTTATCGGGCGAAGATAGATTAAAATACAGCTTGCTGTCTTCCGTTACGCCAAAGCTCTTATTGGAGCCGGTGTCGCTCACCTTGTTAAACGCCGCGCGGAACATGGCGTTGTGCGCTTCTTCCCTGTTCAGCAAAAAGTCTATGGCGTCGCGGGCAAGCTTGTCCTCCATCTGCCGGTAGATGTATTCGTAAGCCACCTTGGCGCGCTGTTCGGATGCGATGTCGGACAACAGATCCGCGCAAAGATCTCCCGTTACGGCGACGTAAGCGCCTGTCCACGGTACGCCGGACGCGTTTACAAGCGCGGGGTTTAAGCCGCTTTGCACATGCGCCTGTATGCCGCCGGATTTCGCTTCTTTGGCGTTGAGGTTATGGCCGTTAAAAAGGTTTATAAGCGTACCCACCATCTCCATATGGCCAAGCTCTTCGGCGCCTATATCTAAAAACATATCCTTGATATCCGGGTCTTTGACGCGCATGCTCTGCGCGATATATTGCATGGCCGCCGAGGTTTCGCCATACGCGCCGCCCAACTGCTCCTGCAACAGGTTGGCATATAGGGGGTTGGGCTTTTCCACCCTTACGTTATAGAGCAATTGCTTTTCATGTTTAAACATTTTATATTCCTTCCTTGCGTCATGTCGTTACTTTATAGTATTGTAAATTCAGGTTTCAATATGTCTGGAAAATTATGCTTAGAGGTGTCAATATGTATCCTGCAGTTCGAAGAAAAGACCGCATTATCCCCCGGGAAGAAGCCCTGGCGTTGTTAAACGCCGCAGAATACGGCACATTGGCCACGGCGTCGGCCGGTGGACAGCCTTACGCCACGCCGCTTTCGTTTATTGTGAAGGGCGGCGCTATCTACTTCCATTGCGCGCAAAGCGGCCATAAGATGGAAAATATAGAGGCCAACCCGCGCGTTTGTTTTTCGGTTGTGGGTAAAACCCGGCCGGTTTATGATAAGGGCTTTTCCTACCATTACGAAAGCGCGGTGGCCTTTGGCCGGGCTGCGCCGATAGCGGATGAAGCCGAAAAAGTAGCGGTGCTGACGCAGCTTTGCGAAAAATACCTGCCCGCATATATGGCGCACGCAGCCGCGGAGATACAGGGCTCGCTTGCCCGCACCGCCATTATAAAAATCACGATAGAGCATATAACGGGCAAAGCAAAGCGCGCTTAATTTTAGAAAAAAATCAGGGATGGCCGGAAACAGTATGGCGCCCGCTATCTTTTCCCGCCGTTATGTCCTGTGCGCCTTCCCGCGTATTTCACAAAGAGAGCGGCAGCCCTTTTGCCGCAGGTACCCGTCAATGCCTTTGATCGCTTCCACCATCAGCATGGGGTTAGCAAAGTTGCCGCAGCCCACCTGCAGGGCGGTCGCCCCCGCAAGTATATATTCCACCGCATCCTGCCAGCACGTAATGCCGCCGCAGCCTATTATGGGGATTTTCGCCACCTTATACGCCTGGTACACCATGCGCATCACCACCGGCTTGATGCACGGCCCCGAAAGCCCGCCCATTATATTGCCAAGGTAAGGGCGCTGCTTTTCAATGTCAATCACCATGCCCATCACGGTGTTGGATATAATAACGGCGTCGGCGCCGCTTTGCTCTGCGGCGCGTACCATGGGCACAATATCCGCCACATTGGGCGAAAGCTTCACAAACAGCGGCAGAGCGGTGTGTGCCCGCGCGCCCGACACCACGCCCTTTAGCACCATGGGGTCGGACGCAAACGCTAAGCCCGTGCCCACATTGGGGCAGGATAAGTTTAGTTCCAGCGCGGCGATATGCGCGTCATGCCCGCAAAGCAGCTTTACGGATTGCGCGTAATCCTCCGCCCGGCTGCCCGAAAGGCTGAGCACCACCGGCACGTTGAGCGCGGCGTAACGCGCGCGTTCCGCCTTGTTATGGATGTATTCCTCTATGCCCTCGGACGGTATGCCCACCGCGTTGATCATGCCGCCCTCCACCTCCGCCATGCGCGGCACCTTGTTGCCGGGGCGGGGGTGCCTGTGCACGCTTTTCAATACAATGGCGCCAAGCTCTTCCATCGCAAATACGTTGGCGTTGTTTTCAAAATAATCATACGTGCCGGATGCCGGCATAACGGGATTTTTCATCCTTAGCCCGCCCACGTTAACGCTTAAATCGGTTTGGTACATTTATTTCACCAGCCTTTCGATGGCAAATACGGGGCCTTCCTTGCAAACCTTTTCATAATGCTCGTCGCCGTTTTCATCACGCACGGTACAGACGCATCCCTTGCAGGCGCCAATGCCGCACGCCATATGCTCTTCTAACGAGGCGTAACCCGCAAAGCGGTATGTGTCCATCAGCCGTTTGATATCGCGCATCAGTCTGTTGGAGCCGCACACGTAGGCGGCGTCAAAACGGTGCCGCGCTAAATCCGCCTCAAAATATGCCGTTACCAGCCTGGCAGGGTCAACTGTCGTGTTCACCTTGCAGCCAAGCCGCTCGTAGGCGGCTTTATCAAACAGATATTCCTCTTTGCTTGCCGAAAGGTACACGTGCACGGCAATGCCGCCTTGCGCGGCCTTTTGCGCAAGATAGCGCATGGGCGCCGCGCCCACGCCACGGCCAATCAGCGCGATACGCGCGGCGCCGGCCTCTATTTTGAAGGAGCTTCCGAGCGGCCCCATCACACGCATTTCACTGCCGGGCGCAAGCTTTTGCATCAGCCCGGTGCCGCAGCCCACTATTTTATACAGCAAGTCCATGGTTCCCGCCGAAGCGTCGGCATTGTTGACGCTAAAGGGCCGCATAAAAAAGGGCGCGTTGCCCTCCCAGCATTTTACCATAACAAACTGGCCGGGTAACGCGCCCTTCGCCATATCGCCCACCGCGAGCTTCACGCGCATGAAGCCTTCGCAGACCGGCCGGTTTTCCATCACTTCGCATGTTCTGTACACTCGTATACCCTCACAATTCCTTCATGATAATGGCGCGATAAGCAGCGCGGGAATATGCCTTTGCATATTGTAGGCATATCCCCGCAAAAAACATATTTATATCATTTGTGCGTCACGAAAGCCATTCGTTATTGGGTTATTGCTTTTCGCGCGCCAGATCCGCCAGCGTAATCTGCTCGGCAAAGCTCATATCCAGCATGCGCTGCGTCGTGTTGTCGCGCGAGAAAAGCTTGCTCATGGGCTCGCGGTCATGCACCAGCTTCACCGCCTGCGCAAACATGGGCGCGGCCGATATGATTTTTACTTTGCCGGAAAAAGCCGCTTCGGGACATTCCACCGTATCGGTAGATACCAGCATTTCGATGGGGCTATCGTCAATACGCCGTATGCCGCCGGCGTTGAGCACATTGTGTGAAAGCGCCGCATAAATACGCTTCGCGCCCTTATCCTTAAGCCCATGGGCGATATCGATCAACGTGCCGCCCGATATGGAAAAATCATCCACCACCAGGCAGTTTTTTCCCTTTACTTCGCCTATGATCTCCAACACTTTGGCGTTTTCATCATGGCCTGCGCGCATTTTATCGCCTATGGCCACAGGGCGGCCAAGCTCGCCCGCGAACGCGCGCGCGCGCTTGGCAAAGCCTGCGTCGGGCGAAACGACTACCAGATCGTCATCCACAAGACCCACGCGCCTGATATATTCACAAAGCAGCGATTGTGCGTACAGGTGATCCACCGGCTTTTTGAAGAAACCCTGCACCTGCGGGCTGTGCAGATCCATGGTGATCACCCTGTCGGCGCCCGCCAGTTCTATGCAGTCGGCGCAAACGCGCGCGCGGATGGATACGCGCGGCTCGTCTTTCTTATCGCCCTTGGCATAGCTGAAGTAGGGAATGATCGCCGTAACGGAATCCGCGCTTGCGCGCTTGAACGCGTCGATCCAAAAAAGAAGTTCCACGAATTCGTCGTTCGGCTTGCGGCCAATCGGCTGCACAATGTAAACGTCGTTACCGCGGATACTTTCATTGGCCCTGACAAATATATTGCCTTCGGAAAAAACAATTGTTTCGGCGTCGCCAGGCTGTGTGTTGAGATACGCGCACATTCGCCTCGCAAATTGCAGCCCTGTGCGGCCCGCATAAATTTTTATCGATCCCCCACCCGGATACATAACGCTATTCCTTTCTTTCAGCCTTTGTATGGTCTTGATAGCATAGCGTGCATATGCTTAAGCTTTCATCGCTTACTTAGAAGGTTTTCCCGCATCGATATCATTATAGCAGGCCCGCCGCAAAGCGGCAACAGCAAAACGAATAAGAAAACACTAGAAAATAATAAACTCTATACAGTCCGTTGATCCGATTAAAAAGCCCTTATGGGGCTTGCCGGATGGGCGAACCCATAAGGGCTTTTACACTTTATATGTCCTTTTTTGCAGGTATTCCGCCGTTTCCCGCAATACGGCCGTATCCTCCCACGCGCAGCCTATCTCTATCCCCGGCCTGTTTAGGCCGTGGTAATCGCTGCCGCAGGTTACAAAGAGCCCGTATTGCGCGGCAAGGCTCAAAAACAGCTCGCGCTGCCCCACCGTGCTTGTGGGGTAATACGCCTCAATGCCGTCCAACCCCGCCTCATATAGCCCGCGCACCACCTTATGCGGATTATCCCTGATGTGGCAGGGGTGCGCAAGCACGGCAATCCCGCCGGCTGCGTGGATCAGCGCGATACTCTCCTCGGGAAGCAAGCGATCCGACTTTATATAGGCGGGCCGCCCCTTGTCGAGGAAGGCTGTAAACGCCTCCCGCACATCCTTCGCATAGCCGCCATCCACCAACGCAAGGGCGATATGCAACCGCCCTACGTTGCCCCTGCAGAGCGGCATACGGCCCGCCGCGTCAACGCCCAGCTCTTTGAGCTTATTGAGCATTGCTTCACTGCGCGCTTGCCGCGTACGCGCCATTCTTTTCAGCGCGCTTTGCAGCGCCCCGTTATGGATATCGACCCCCAGGCCCAATATATGCAGCTCAAAGGGGCTTTGCGTATTAATCTCTATGCCCGGCAGCACGGCGACGCCGGCCTGTCCGCCCGCTTGCGCCGTCTCGGGCACGCCCTCTATCGTATCATGGTCGGTCAGGGCCACAAGCCATACGTTCTTTTCCCCAGCGGCACGCACTATCCGCTCCGGCGTATCCGTGCCGTCGGAATAATTGCTGTGCGTATGCAAATCATACGGTGCATTCATTTTTCATGCCTTGCCTCAGCCTTCTGCGTAAACGCTGTGTTTTATCGCCGTCCTTGCCCGGCGCGCGCCTCGTCCGCCATCCGCTCTTCGGGGGGCGTATTCAGGATATCCCCGGCTTTTTGGGCCATATCGGCCTCTTCCTTTTTTGCAAGCTCTTTTTCATGCGCCTCACGCTCTTCCTTCTTTTTGCGCTTGGCGTCAAAATCCACCTCTTCGCCGCGGTAGATCTTTTCAAAGTCCTCGCCTTCCATACGCTCCTGCTCAAGCAGAGCGTTTGCGACGCGATCCAGCGCCTCCAGATCCTTCTCGATGCACGCGCGCGCGCGCGCATACTGCGTATCGATGATTTGGCGTATCGCCTCGTCGATCAGGCTAGCCACTTCCTCCGAGAAATTGCGCGTCTGTCCCCAATCCCTGGCGATAAACACCTCCGTCTGCCCACCCAGAAACACCGGGCCGATGGCGTCCGTCATGCCGTATTCCACCACCATCCTGCGCGCCGTCTCCGTTGCGCGCTGCAAATCCTGGTATGCGCCGGTGCTGATATCCTGCAGGCGGATTTCCTCCGCCACGCGGCCGCCCAGGAACATGGCGATCTGGTCTTCCAGCTTGCGCTTCGTCACATGCATGGCGTCCTCTTTGGGCAGCGTCATGGTATAACCGCCCGCCATGCCGCGCGGTATGATGGAAACCTCGTGCACAGGGTCGCAGTGTTCCAGCGAGAGCGCCACAATGGCGTGCCCGCTTTCGTGGTAGGCTGTGATTTTCTTGTCGTCCTCGGTGATCACGCGGCTGCGTTTTTCCGGCCCCACCACCACGCGGGTAATGGCCTCTTCCAGCTCATCCATGGTGATGCGCTTTTTATGCGCGCGGGCGGTCAGTATCGCGCCCTCGTTCAGCACGTTTTCCAGATCCGCGCCGGTAAAGCCCGGCGTGCGCCTGGCGAGCACGGCAAGCTCCACTTCTTCCGCCAGAGGTTTGTTGCGCGCGTGCACCTTCAGTATGGCCTCACGGCCCTTCACATCGGGGTAATGCACGGTAATCTGCCTGTCAAACCGGCCGGGGCGCAGCAGCGCGGGGTCTAATATATCGGGCCGGTTCGTGGCCGCTATGATGATAATACCCTCATTGGGCGCAAAGCCGTCCATCTCTACCAGAAGCTGGTTGAGCGTTTGCTCGCGCTCATCATGCCCGCCGCCCATGCCGGCACCGCGCTGGCGGCCCACGGCGTCAATTTCATCTATAAACACCACCGCAGGCGTGCTTTTTTTTGCGGTATTGAATAAATCCCTCACGCGGCTCGCGCCAACGCCCACAAACATCTCAACGAAATCCGAGCCGGATATCGAAAAGAACGGCACATTCGCCTCGCCCGCAACGGCCTTTGCAAGCAAGGTTTTGCCCGTGCCCGGCGGACCCACCAGCAGCACGCCCTTTGGTATGCGCGCGCCGATATTGTTAAAGCGCTTGGGGTCGCGCATGAATTCCACAACCTCCTGCAACTCCGCCTTTTCTTCATCCGCCCCGGCGACGTCTTCAAACGTGGTTTTATTTTGCCCGTCCGGCTGCATGCGCGCGCGGGATTTGCCAAAGCTCAGCACCTTGCCGCCGCCGCCCTGCTGCTGCATCACAAAGTACAGGAACAGGCCCAACGCCCCCAGTATGATAAAATAGGGCAGCAGCTGTAAGAACCAGCCCGTCTCCGGCTGCTTGTTGGATTTGTACGCAAACGGGTAATCATCCGTTGTGATCTCGTCGGTGCTCAGCGCGGAGTTTGCCTTTGCCACGATGGCCGCCATATCCCTGTCAAACGTTTCGATGGAAGGAATCACTGTGGAAAAATCGGGATCCTTGGGCAAATCATCTTTGGTTTTGTCGGTGTCGGTATATACGCCGACCAGGTCGCGCACGGTGATTTCAATGGCCAGCACTTTGCCCTGGGATACCGCCGCGACGAAATCTTTATAGGTCAGCTCTTTGTCGGGGGTGCGCGACATATCAAAACCGCCCGCTACCCATATGACCATCAGGAGCACCGCTAAATATATCAAAGGCGTGCGAAAGTTTCTCTTCACTCTTTCATCCTCCGGGGAAGGTTTGATTTTATCGTATTCGTATCGTTCAAACAATCCCGTAACTCTCTTATTGGCGCCTTCATGGGCGCGCCTCAACCAGTTTACCATAACCCGCGCGGGTATTCAACGACGTTACGCGCGCAATACGCTTCAAATTGAGGCGGCTTTGTAAAATTTGCGGGGCAAATTTGCGAGGCGCGTCCCCCCGGCCGCATGGCTGCGCTAAGCAAAAATACGCCCCTCTTAAACCCGGTTTATGGGTGGCGCACCTTTGCTTAAGGCCGCTCCTCATACACATCGGGCTTTAACACGCCCACATAGGGCAGATTGCGGTACTGGCCATCGTAATCCAGCCCATACCCCACCACAAATCTGTCGGGTATGATAAACCCGCAATAATCCGGCGTAATATCGCATTCGCGGCGCTCGGGCTTATCCAAAAGGCAGGCGATGCGCAGGCTCCTGGGGTTGCGCGATTGCAGCAGCTGCTTCAAGTGGTTTAACGTAAGGCCGCTGTCCATAATATCCTCTATAATCAGCACATCCTTATTGAATATGCTTCTATCGAGGTCTTTGGATATGCGCACGATACCCGATGTTTTCATCTGGCCGCCATAACTGGATATCCCCATAAAATCCATCTCGCACGGCGTCGCAATATTGCGCGCAAGGTCGGCAAAAAACATCACCGCGCCCTTCAGTATACAGATTATAACCAAATCCCTGCCTGTATACGCTTTGGATATCTCCTCGCCCAATACTTTTACGCGCGCCTGTATGGCCTCTTCGCCCAGCAATACCTCCGCAATGTCGTCGTGCATGCGCATAAGCCCCCCCTGTTTTGTTAAACTTGCCTTGTCATTCCCTTTTTAGTCAGGCTTGCGGTTTATAAACAATCCGCAATACGGTTTTTGTGTTTTCATCCACCCGCACATCGTGCGAGACGGTGCCGCCGGGGAAATATAGCACTGCGTCGCCCCCGGCAATCAGCGGCGTTTGGCGCGCGTCCCGCGGCACCTTTTTATCTATCAGGTACGCCTTCAGTTTGCGCCGCCCCGGCGCGTTCAGCGCAAAAAACATATCGCCCGGCCTGCGCCTTCTGACAACGGCGCCGATTGGCAGCTTGTCCGCATCCATATAGGCGGTAAATCCGCCTTCAGCTTTTAATCCGGGCACAATCTCGGCAAAAAAGTACGCGCCGCCAAACACCGTCTCGCCCGGCCAGCATAGCGGGGTCTCCTCCCCGTCGTCACGGGGAGCGGCGGGCGGGTGGCCAAAGCGTATTTTGTCATAGCTTACCCACGCGCCGCCGCCTCGCGGCAGCGGCGCCATGGCGCCCGTGCGCGCGTGCAACAGCCCGCACAACCGCGCGATGCCGCTTTGCCGCATATCGTAAAGCGCGCCCACATCGGCAAGCGCCAGCTTCAGCGCCCTGCTCTGTATGGGGTAGGGCAGCTTGCCCAGCCGATCCCTGTCGTACTCGTTTTCGCCGGTGCGCGAGCCGTCCAGCGCACGCCGCGCCTCTTCATTTAAATACGCCTCATCCTGCGCCAGCAACGCCGCCATACGCGAAAGCCCGCCCACGATCTGCGGATTATATTCATGCTGCAATTGCGGTATCAGCCGCAGGCGTATCCGGTTGCGGGTATATTCCGTCTCAAAGTTGGTGCCATCCGTGCGGTAACAGAGCCCCTTTTGGCGGGTATACGCCTCGATCTCCTCCCGTGTGGCGCCCAAAAGCGGCCTGAACAGATCCCCGCTTACAATTTGCATGCCGCAAAGGCCCGCCGGCCCCGCGCCGCGCAACATGTGCATCAGCACGGTTTCCGCCTGGTCGTTCATATGGTGCGCCAGCGCGATGTATCTCGCCCCCAGGCGCGCCCTTTCCTCTCGCAAAAAGGTATAGCGCGCCTCTCTCGCGGCTTCTTCCAGGGTAAGCCCGCGTTCTTTAGCGAGCCTTGGCACATCGGCAATTCGCACCGTAAGAGGGATACCAAGCGCCGCGCACAATCCTTCAACAAAGCGCGCGTCCTCTTCGGCCGCGTCGGCGCGTATGCCGTGATTCAAATGCGCCGCGCGCAAGCAAAAGCATCCGGCGCGCAGTTCATCCAACAGGGATAAAAGCGCCACTGAATCCGCGCCGCCCGATACCGCGACAAGCAGCATATCACATGATCGTAAATGCAGCCGCGCAAGCTCTCTTTGCACGCGCTGCGGCAAGTCTTCGCTCATATACCATCAATCATATGCAATATCCCGTCATTTTACAAGTAGGCGCCGGGCTTTCATTTTGATTCGTTTTGATTTCATTTTGATTTTCCGGCCGTCTTATTGAGAAGCGCCGGGATCGCCTGCGTACAGCGCGCTTTTCATAAACGTTTCGGTGTCGATATCGCCGGGCCTGTTAAACCGGCCAAGGCGGGTAAGAGTGTCGGGGTCGCGGGTGATGGCGTTGACGTGCCCGTAGCACGTTAAAAAGATCGAAAACCCCATCTCACGCAGTATCTGTTGGCTTTTAGCGTCCCACTCGCCAAAAGGGTAGGCGAACACAATGGGGGCGTAAGCGCAATGCCCCCACAACTTTTGCTGCATGGTCGTCACATCCCGGATAAGCAGCGCTCTGTGCTGCGCCTCGCTCTCTCCCACTTTGCGCGTCACCCCCGCGCGCCCGCCCTCTTTGGCGTGCAGATTGTAAGAGTGGTTGCCCACTTCAAAAGTGCCGGACTCGATCAGCGCGCGGATATCGTCCCAGGACAGGTAAGCGTATAGAGGATTCTTATCCGTCGCCAAAGAGAACTCATCCACCTTAAACCCTATGGGGGATATGACGGCGCGCATGCCGTATTTTTGCAGCAGCGGCTGCGCGTAAATCAGGTTGTTATAATACCCGTCGTCAAATGTGAGCATCACGGGCTTTTCCGGCAGATCTCCCCCGCCATGCACATAGGCAAAAAGCTCTTTTGGCGTTACCGTTTCATAGCCGTTGTTTTTCAGATACAGCAAATCCTCCTCCAGCACGGATGGCAAAATGGTATATGGGCCCGCTTGCCGCGGGTCGTCCAGCACGCTGTGGTACATCATGATGGGCAGGCGCACCGGTTCGTCCCGCCGCGCCGCCCATGCGCCGGACGCGTTTTCGCCGCCGCCATAAAATGCCCGGCCCGTTATGCATATGGCCGCCAGGGCGACCGCCAGCGCGCACAACCTTAGAGCAATCTTTTTTACGACGGGTTTCAAGCTGCCACCTCCGCGCGCACATATTCGCCGGTAACTGCATCCTTTTCAACGGGCATGCGGTGGCGCTCCAGCAGACGCACAATATGATAAACGTCTATCCATATCTCCTTTTCGCCCTCTTCCTGGCTCTCGTCAAATATCAGCTGCATACCGAAATGCAAATGCGGCACATCGATGTTATCCACATTTTCCTTCCGGCTGTATCCGGTCATCCCCATATAGCCGATCACGTCGCCCGCGCGCACGATATCCCCTTTTTTGAGCGTTTTCACATAGGGATGATCCTTGCGCATATGCGCGTAGTAATAGTAGCGCAGCCCGTCATGGCTGCGTATGCCCACGCGCCATCCGCCGTATTCACTCCAGCCCAGCGCCTGTACGGCGCCGCCCTCCACGGCAATTACCGGCGTGCCGACGGCGCCCATCAGGTCGTTGCCCAAGTGCGACCGCTTATAGCCATATGTGCGCGCGTCGCCAAAATCATCGCAATGCCCAAAGCCGTATGCTTTGGCGACGGGGCTGTATACCTTGAGCCCATAGCGCGGCGCGTCCTCATGCAACAGCCGGTAGCTGCCCACAAATCCCGCCAGTATGGCGCTGTACGCCTCAAAATAGTACCTGTAATAACGCATATCCGCAACGATATCCCGCATGCGCTCGCCCGCCCGCAGGCGTTCCGCCAGCGCGTCGATATGCCCGCACGCTTTATCGCCTTTGTACACGCCGCCGTTCATGGCGGCGCTGTAGGCCAAAAGTGCGATCCAGTCAAGCTTTACCGCCTCCGTCCTGCTGTCTATATCATAGCGTAGCGCCTGTTCCAGCACGGCCAGCGGCGCGTTGAAATCCACCCATTTGATAAACGCCGTTTCTTCTTCCATTTGTGCCTGCGCATTTGCGCCGACGCTCACCGCGTCCGCGCGCCCGCGCGCCGCCAGCCGCCACGTAAGGCCGCCCGCAATGAGCGCGACGCACAAAAAGAGCGCCGCCGTGCCAACCACCCGTGTTTGCAGTTTTTTCAACAAAAACACACCGCCTCTACGCAAAAAATCCCTCCATGAAGCATATGAGGCCGGCGCGCGTTGCATGTGATGTTTTTATATGGGTTACAGTATTCCTTAGGCGGGTAACTTTTTGCGTATTACGCGAGCAATACTACGATTGTTCCCGCAATAACGCCCAAAATAAATACGCCCGCCAGTATGCCGCAAATGATCCTCGTTCTTTTTTTCATGATTAAGCTCCCCGCGCATGCGGCTCAAACTTATTTCAACCGCTAAATGTGATAGTGCCCGCGCCCGCCTCTATGCGCACCTCGGGCGTGCAAAAACCCTTGAGCGCCACATCCACGGTCTGTTCCACGATAAAAAGCCCTACGCCATCCGCCCCGCCGGTAAGTTCCAGCGTGGATGAGGGCGTAGCGGCAAGCGCGCCAGCCTTTGCCGCGTTGTGCGCGGATGTGTTGCCGGCCGTAAGACGGCTCTTTTCCCACAGGCGCAGCACGGCCTCGGTTTTAATGGTGTTGTCGCCCGCAGCTTTACATACCGCTACGGCATCCGCCTGCAGCGTGATATCGCCCCTTTTGGTGGATATGGCCGCCATCCGCGCTTCTATCGCGACGTAGCTTTGTCTCATGGCCTCAAACCCCAGCCCCACAATTCCCGATCCCTCAGAGGATGTAATATATAGCTCGCTGCCCGCCGCCAGCGTAACCGTTTTGGCCGCGTGGATGGCGTCCTCAACCGCCGTGAGCCTGCAGCCGTCGGCGGTAATCTCGCCGCTCCCCAGCATGCCGACGGCTATTTTTTCCGCCTGTATGTCGATATTTTGCAGCGTAATGCGCGTGTTATCGTCGAGCCGCAATACGCAGGGCGCGCCGCCAAAAAGCGTATGCCCGCCGCCGTCTATCACGGCGCCGCTATTTTGGGCCGTGATTTTAATCATCACATCGCCCATATCGATATCGCTTGCGAGCACGGCAAAACCGCCGCCGTTTTCAAAGAACGCGGCGAGCGCCCCGGCGGATGTGATTTGCGCCCGGCTCTCGTCTTCGCGCGGGTCTTCAAGCCGGCCTGCGGCGCACCCTGCGGCCGTTACCAACAGCACGAACAGCAATAGGACAATGCGGTGTTTTTTGCTACGCAGTTTCATCGTAAGTATTGTAGCATAAGACGATTTGAAATCCTACATAAAAATGCGGCGCAAAGCCAAGGGGCAAAGCCACCTTGTATGTAACCCGTATGCGCGCTACGCGTATGGGGATGCGTCGGCCGTGTCGTAAGAATTTGCAAGCGAGGCCGTGCCTAAAGCGGGCGCGGGCCTTAGGGCGGGCCCGTCCAGGGAAGAATCCGGATCGGGGGTATCCCCTGAAACAGCGCCGGGCACGCTCTCTTCCCCCTCTTCGTCTATCGATTTGAGCAGTTGCTTGTACCACACCAGCGCGTCTATAAAGGCGGTGCTGATAGCGTCGGGCGTAACGTTGTTGCGCAGCATATTGATGGATACCTTATCCCAATTTGCGCGCTCATAGGCGTAAATCATATCCAGAACATCATAAAGGGGGCCGCTTCCGTCCACAAGCGCCTGGCTGACCCGCTCGTCCACGGAGATCTCCTTGATGGCCTCGGGCATGGGCTTTTGCAATATCACATCCAACAGCGAAAACAGCCCCGCCATAAAGAGGCTGGATGCGAACATGCCCAGTTCGTAAGCGTTACTGAGGTTTTCGGCGAACTTCGCGCGTACCAACGAAAGTTTGATGATCTCACTGGGGCGGTCTTGCGCTATGGTGACGGATACGGCGATGGTGACCCAGCGTTTAAGCTCCTTTTGGCCCAGTATTGCCACGGCGTTTTTGATGGAGCTGATTTTGCGGCGCACGCCCACCGTGGGCGAGTTGATAAAGCGCATCAGCGCGATGGATATGGACGGATCGCGTTCCAATATCTTTGTGGCCTCAGTAAAATCCACATCATCCTGATTAACAAGGTTGAGCATTTGCAGGGCGTTGATTTTCAGCGGGGATATGGCGCCCGCGCCGCGTGTGATGGGCTGGCTGTAAAAGCTGCCAGAAAACAGCGCGTTGGGCATGGCCAAAAGTTTGTTATAGGCATCCTGATCGGGAACGTTGCTGATGATCACTTTTTTGGTACTCAGGTGCGGCAGCATGGCCTTCATTTGCTTGTTGTACGTGGGGGACGCAAAATCGAGTATGACATACCTTACAAGATCCATCAGGGGGCAGGCGGGATATTGCAGCGGAAAACCGTCAATCGCCAGCGTATAGCCGCACGCCAGAAGGCGGTTGCACCGTGCGAGTATCAATTCATCCTGCGGGATGGTACCCGGCAATATGCACACCAGACATTCCGGCGGGATTTTCATGTTTGTGGGCACGCCCACCAGCAGCAGGTATTGGTTGAGATCGACAAACAGCTGCCTATCGCCCGCAAACGGCTCTACACCCACCTTTTCCACCAGATTGAGGCCGGGAGACATAAGGTATTCGCCCATCTCCTGATAATCATTCATGGTGCCGAAGAGCTTTTCGGCGCTTCTGTCGCAAAGCCTATACGCCGCCACGGC
>JAISXK010000011.1 GCA_031270585.1 Clostridiales bacterium
GCCAGGCCGTCGTTCACGTCGATCACCCGGCCATACCGGTGCGCGCCCACGGTAATGCCCCCTCCCATATGCGCCACCACAAACCTGCAATCCTCGTACTGCTTGTTTAAATCCCCGGCGCAGCGTCTGGCGACCGCCTTTTGGTTAAGCGCGTGGAACACGCTGCGGCGCTCAATGCCCGGCAAGCCCGACAGCTTAGCGTAAGGATCCATCTCATCCACCACGACGGGGTCTACCACAAAAGCGGGTTTGTTTGCTTTTTTCGCCAGCTCGTAGGCAATAATACCTCCCAAAGACGATGCGTGCTGCGCTTCAGCGGTATGCGTTAAATCGTAGATCATACGCTCGTTTACCATATACACGCCGCTGTCAATGGGCTCTACGAGTCCGCCGCGGCCTATAATGGCATCAAAATCAAACGGGTTGATGTTGCTTTCCGCCATCCACTTTTCTATCAGATCAAGCCGCATCCGTTTTTGATCGGCAGGGGTTGCATATTGGTCGATCTCGCATTTGTCGTGGCGCACAACCTCTTGCAATATCATTTCGTCGTTTAAAAATATGCCCATCTTTGTGGATGTGGAACCGGGGTTTACCACAAGAAGGCGATACTCGTTTTTCTTGGCTTTTTCGCTCATATTCAGCACTCCTGCAATTATTTTTCCAGCGTGATGGGGCCCGTTCGCGCGATGTTGACATGCCCTATCCCTTCCATGGCCAGCACAAATTCATCCAGCGCTTGCGGCGTTTCGGATAGTGCCACCATCGCCGCATTGTTATCGGTCTTTATGATTTGCGCGCCAAATGTTTCAATAACCGCCTTGGCTTTATCGTCCATCCCCTCTATACGCGCGACGGCAAGCTCGCGGCATATGCACAGCTCTTCGGAAAAAGCCGACACCGAGCGCACACACGCCAGCTTTGAAAGCCTGTGCGTAACGTTTGGCAGCGTTGTGTCGAAGCATTCCAGCACAACAGTGATGCGGGATATATGCGGATCCATGCTCTCGGCAACGGCCAGACTTTTGATGTTCCATCCTTCGCGCCTGATTTGCGCGGTAATACGGGTCAATACGCCAAATTCGTTATCCACCATCAATGTAAGGATATGCGCGGTACGTGTGCTCATAACTATCGCCTCACTCAAAGTATTCATGTTGAGATAAAACAATTATACAACAACCAGTAAAAATGTACACAGAGGTATTTGTTCAATTTTCAATTTTCATTTTCCGCATCTTCCCGCGCCGAAAACTCACAAGAATCACACAGGAAACAGCGGGTTCATTTATTTGACAGTCCTGTGCCACTTAAAGTACAATGATAGTGGTTTTCATGCGCCAAAAAGCGCAAGTTTGAAAGTTAATCACACAAGGAAGATCAATCATGAAACGTATTATAAGCATACTTTTAGCGGTTGCCTTTGCCGCCGCTCTCTTTGTCGGTTGCGGCGCTAAAACCAATACTCCCACCGACGTCGTGGTCGCCAAGGTCAACGGGGAAGAAATCATGCGCAGCGATTACCGGGTGCTGTTTAACGCCTATTACGATATGTATGTGGCGCGGAACTTTGACATGACGGCCGATGAAAGCCTGACTACGCTGCAAGGGCAGATTTTATCCGATCTGATCAGCAGCCTGATTATGGATCAACAAATCGCGGCGCACAATATCACGCTCACCGCGCAAGAAGAAACCGCCGTGCAGGAGGCTATTGAAGCCAACCGCCGATCCGTTCTTGGTATTTACGAAGCCAGGGCTGCGGAAGAGGACGCGCAGGATGTTTCCTCCCGCGCGCTTGAATTATTGGCGGAGCAGGCTTCTCTGGACGGATATGTCTCGCTGGACGCATACTGGGTTCATTTGGAAAAGCAGCACCGCACAACCGCGCTGGCCGATAAACTGCGGCAAACCATCGTGGGCAATGTCACGCTTACCGATGCCCAGGCCGAGGAGAGGTTTTATTATGAGCTCGGCAGCCAGGTATCCGCTTACAGCAGCACGCCCTCCGACTACCAGACGGATCTGGAAACCTATGAAAATATGGGCGGTATTCCGCCGCTGTATGTGCCCGAGGGCTTTATACGCGTAAAACATATATTGGTAGAAGATGAAGCGCTTGCGGGCGATATATACGCGCGGCTGCAAAGCGGCGAAGACTTTGACACGCTTCTCTTAAAACATTCAACCGACACCGCCAGCCAGAGCGATCCCTACCTGACATCCGGCTATTTGCTGTGCGCCACTACTTCAAGCTTTGTGCCCGAGTTCGTTACGGCATCCTTTTCAATTGAAAACGTGGGCGATATCGCAGCACCCGTAAAAAGCTCGTATGGCTACCATATTGTCAAGCTTATAGAAAAAGTCGAAAGCACCATGATGACATGGGAAGAGTATAAAGAAAATTACGGCAAGGATGCTTTGCTGGAACAATACCGCCAGCAGGTGTGGCAAAACCAGCTGGAGGTATGGGGCGCCCAAAGCGAGGTTGTCAGCTATATAAGCCGCGTGCGCGATATAGGGAGAACAAAAAATTGGACGGACAAGTAGCCGCAGTTATGGGTGTATATTGCTTTACGGATGGCGACGCATCCTATGTAGGGTATAGCAGAAACATACGCGCCACCCAAAAAAGGCTTGAATTTGAATTGAAGCTGAACGCCTGCAGCTATGCGCGGCTACAGCGGTTTTATAACGAAAGCGACCTCTTGCGTTTTGAATTGCTGGAAGAATATACGCCGCCCGCCTCCATAACGGAGCTTGAGGCCGACGCCCACCTGCAGGCCCTGCTGTTAAAGCATAAAACGCGCTTGAAGGCGACATGTATACAGACAGAGGTATAATCGCGTTTTTCGCAAACATACTTCCCTTTTTACGCGAATATCTATAGGCAGTCACTAAAAATAATCGGGGCGTGACTTCTACGCGGATCCGAAGCTTTTGGTGATTGCCTAAAATTTGCGTAACAGGGGGAATTTTCATGTTAAGCCGCACAGGGCATACGCATACGCTACAATATCCCGTAATGATCCTATTGTGTGTTTTTATAGCGGTGGTTTTTGGCGGCTGCTCCCGGTTTGGCGGTGCGCCTGACGGAACTTGCGGCAACACCGTAGAGGAGCATCCTGAGGATACAGCGCTTGCCGGGCTCAGGCAAACCACGCTCTATTACCAATCGGACGACGGTATGATCGTGCCGGTTATGAAGCTTTTGCCCTGGGAAGAGGGTATTGGCCGCGCGGCGCTCAATCAACTGGTAGACACCGATGAAAACCGGCTTGCCGCGACCGCCATGGGGTTAAAAACGTTGTTCCGCAAGGCGTCACATTCGTGCTTTCCATATCGAATGACGCCATAGCTACCGTGGATATTCAAAATTTGCCCACGCTTGAAAGCGCCCGGGCCGAGCAGGATTTGATATGCGCGGTGGTCAATACGCTTACGGAATTTCCCACGATCGACCGGGTACAATTTAAATTTGACGGTGAGGGTATCAAGAAGCTGCCCCACGGCACATCCGTCAACGGGCCCATGCGTACCGTACCCCTTAATGAAGAGCCGCTACCGGTAAACGCGTCCGACTCCGACGCGCTGTACCCCATAAGGCTGTATTTCGCCAATCTGCCTGCCAGCCTTTATGTGCCTGTAGCGCGCACCGTCACCCGTGAACCTACATTTGCGCTTGCCATGAATGAGTTGGTTTCAGGCCCGCAGGATGAAGCGTTACGCAACAGTTTTCCCGAGGGCACGCATGTGCTATCCGCCGGCATTGTGGATAACGTGGCCAGCGTCAATTTCTCTTCGGAGTTTAACGCCTTAAAAGAAAACGCGGCGCTGGAGGAGATCGCGCTGGATACCATACAGCTCACCGCAAAACAGTTTGGTGCGATATCGGCGCTGCATGTGCAGGTGGAGGGCCGGGATTATCAAAGCGCCGCCATCGAAACCCTGGTAATACCCCAATTTGCAAACAGCTTTAGAAACCAGTAAAGCTGCGGCGCCAATGCTTTTTGATAAGCTGCGGGATGCCTTTTACGGCATCCCGGATTATTTTTCATACGTTAAAACGCTTTCGTGAAGCGCCCGCTTATGGCGGGAAAAGAATACACGTCGGCAGGAACAGCGCGCCGTGCAATCTGCCGCGCAATCTATAAAACGGCTACCCTTCTACTCCGCCATATGGTATACTTGTTTCTACGCCAAAGGTAGAAGCTGTTAAACTGATCCGTTTTGGCGAGCCTAAGTAAGCGCGCGGGAGGTATGCCATGCCGCATTTTGATAAATGGGATATTCGTTTTATAGAGCTTTCCAAATCCATA
>JAISXK010000064.1 GCA_031270585.1 Clostridiales bacterium
GCTGGAACAGTCTCGGGCGGCCCGAAAGCGGTTTGAGCTTTATGTATGACGACAAACGCACGATGATCGAACGCTACGCGCCGAATCCGCGTTTGGTCGTTTTAGGCGCGGGGCATATCGCTTTACCGCTTTCCGGCATGGGCGCAAGTTTAGGTTTTCAGGTTTTGGTTTTTGACGACAGACCATCTTTTGCCAATCAGGCCTGTTTCCCCGACGCGAAAACCGTTATCTGTGATAGCTTTGACAAGGTTACGGAGCGCATACCAATAAACAGGAACGACTATGTGATCATCATCACAAGAGGGCACCGGCATGACGGCCAGTGCTTGCGCAGCATCCTTGAAGGAGAATTTCCGCGCTATGTGGGTATGATTGGATCGCGGCGCAGGGTGGCGATTGTGAAAAAGCAGCTGGAGGAAGAAACAGGCGAGGCAGGGAAGCTTGCGCTGGTTCATGCGCCGATCGGGCTGGATATCGGCGCGGTAACGCCCGGGGAAATCGCCGTTTCCATTCTTGCGGAGGTCATTCGGGAAAGACGGCTCGGCTCGGTTGATATGGGCGGCGGCGCGCCGGCGCCATTACGGTTTATCAGCCCGGATATGGAATTGCTGACCTGGCTCGCCGCGAATAGCGGGGAGCAAATCGCCCTTGCGACCGTAGTCAAGGCCGAAGGTTCAACACCGCGGGAGACAGGCGCAAAAATGGCAATCCTCCCACACGGGCAAACCATCGGCAGTATTGGCGGCGGCTGTGCGGAAGCCGAGGTAATACGCAAAGCAATCGATATTATCCAATATGGCGGGCATTGCCTCATCGATATTGACCTGACGGATACCGCCGAGGAGGACGGCATGGTTTGTGGCGGCGTCATGAAGGTTCTGCTGGAAGCGGTGTAAAAATGGCCGGCCGGTTCACACAGGTATTTAGGAGAGGGCCACTATGAAAAACACATTTGCCGCCGTTATTCTTGCTGCCGGGTACTCTTCGAGAATAGGCGAATTTAAGCCTTTGCTGCCTATCGGCGAAAAGGCGACAATATACCATATTATAGATAGCTTTCTCAACGTCGGCATAAAAGATATTTATGTGGTGACCGGCTACAGGGGAAATGAACTTGAAGCGGTGCTTGGCGCAAAAAACGTGAAATCGATTTTTAATCCGCGTTTTCCCGATGGAATGTTTTCTTCAATACAGGCCGGGTGCCGCGCGTTGAAAGATAGTGCGAAGGCGTTTTTTCTGGCGCCGGTGGATACCCCGCTATTTGAGGTACGCACGATTAACGCGATGATCGAAAGATATTCGTCAGGTACTGAGCAAATCATATTCCCGTCATACGCGAGGCGGCGCGGTCATCCGGCGTTAATTAGCGCCGCTATCATCCCTCATATACTTAACGCCGACGTGAAAAGCAATTTGCGTGATATATTGGAAAATCACGGCGATTATTGCTATGTAACGGTGGAGGACAAAGGTATTTTGCTTGATATGGACGTGCTTGTGGATTATGAAAGGTTGCGGGAGTATTATAAACCCAGGCAAACGATGTAATGTTCTTTGACGGCGGCTTTTTGTTTACAAAAAAACAGATCATAAACTCTTTAAGCATCATTACGGGTAATAAATTTTATAAATCTATAAGATTGCATTGTATATAAATTTTTTTTATTCTTACTGCGGCATTTAATGAAAATCATATATTTACAATCATATTTCAATTATAAATCGCAATTTGCCAGGGCATCGGCAATGCGTTATCCTCTAAAAAAAAGAACGCGTTACATAACAATTCTCTTGTTCCTGAAGCATGGTGCGCATGTGCGCGTTGCGCTTCAGGAAGTGTTTTATCAAACAGCCGTTAAAGGAGTGAAAATTTAAGTGCAAGCGAAACAGATTGTCGGTACGGATACGCCAAGGCTTGACGGATTTGCGAAGGTATCGGGTACACAGCAATTTTCATCGGACATAAGCTATCCCAACATGCTTTGGGGCGTGGTGGTGAGATCCCCCTATGCGCACGCAAAGATTGTGCGCATAGATACCAGCGAAGCGGAAAATATGGGGGCGGTGGTGCTCACAAATAAGGACACCAACCCCTGCCTTTATAATGAACGCAGCGTATCCGTGCCCAACGCCACTTACAGGGATCGTCAATTGCTGCCGGCAGATAAAGTGCGCCATTTTGGCGAACCTGTATTAGCGGTTGCGCATGAAACGGAAGCGCTTGCGCACAAAGCGGCAAGGCTTGTGCGCATTGCGTATGAGGAATTGCCGTTTGTGCTTGACGCCAAAGAAGCCATGAAAGACGGCGCGCCGCAGCTTTTTGACAAAATATTTCTTGGCGATGAAGAGGTTACGGTACACAACAACAAGGGCGTTATACGCAATATTGATGAGGGCGATGTTGATGGCGGCTTGAAAAAAGCGGATAAAATATACGAGGGCCGTTATACGCTTCATCGCGTTTATCATAATCAGCTTGAAACAAAGGGCGCGGTATGCAAGCCTGAGCCCGATGGCAGCATGACTGTTTGGTGTACCACACAGAGCATACACGGCACGCGCTCGTTGATTGCAAAACTGCTTGGCTTGCCATTTTCCAAGGTTAATATCAAAAAGGTCACGCTGGGCGGCGGTTTTGGTTCCTCCATTCAGATGAATACGGTAATCCCGATCTGCGCGGCGCTAGCAAAGAAAGCGCGCCGCCCGGTAA
>JAISXK010000106.1 GCA_031270585.1 Clostridiales bacterium
CCTGCAAGCGGTTTCCAAAACCTGTGCAGCCCCGCCAGCTGCCGCAGCATGGCTTTGTCGCTTACGGTTACAAACTGCCACGCGCGCGTATTGTGCGCGCTTGGCGCGAACATACCCGCGCGCAATATGGTGCGTATCTGTTCTTCCGTGACAGGCGCGTCATCAAAGTTGCGCACGCTGCGCCGTGTGGTGATCACGTTTAAAATAGCCTGTTGCATGGTACCCTCCTTCATGTCTGTATCATTCGTATATTGTCAGCATGCTCAATAGTCATAGGCGTATGAGAGATTATCAAACTTGGTATACTCGCCCAGCCAGCACAGCTTCACCGTACCGATAGGGCCGTTACGGTGCTTGGCGATTATAATTTCGGCCACATTGTCGGCTTCATCGTCATACACCTGCTCGCGGTAAAGCAACATGACAATATCGGCGTCCTGCTCTATTGCCCCGCTCTCGCGAAGGTCGGAAAGCATGGGGCGATGGTCGTCCTTGCGCTGCTCCGGAGCGCGCGAAAGCTGAGAGAGCAACACGATAGGCACATCAAGTTCGCGGGCCAGTATTTTCGTGGAGCGCGTAATCTCCGAAACCTCCTGCTGGCGGTTTTCGGATTTTCCCGAAGCGCGCATCAGTTGCAAGTAATCGATCACGATTAAGTCCAAGCCGTGCCGCGCCTTGAGCCTGCGACATTTGCTGCGTATGGCGGGTACGGATGCGTTGGGGTTATCGTCAATAAACAGTTTACTTTTTTCAAAGTTCTCAAGCTGTAGCGCTATGCTCACGGTTTCCTCGTTATCGAGCCTGCCCGTGAGTATGCGCTGTAAATCCACATGCGCCTCGGTGCTAAACATGCGCATGATGAGCTGCTCCTTGGCCATTTCCAGCGAGAATATGGCAACCGTCCGCCCCTCCCTCAGGGCGGCGTGCTGCGCAATGTTGATGGCAAAGCTGGTTTTACCCATGGTAGGGCGGCCCGCGATAATAATCAGATCCGATTTTTTAAGGCCCGATGTTTTAGAGTCCAAATCGATAAAGCCTGTGGGTACGCCGGTCACACGGCCGCTGTTTTTTTGCAGCGCTTCCACTTGGGTGTAGGCGTCCACGAGCAGTGATTGTATGGGCACGAGCGTGTCGTCGTTTTTGCTGATGGTGATATCGTATATGCGGCGTTCGGCGTCGTTAAGCATCTGCTCGATTTCGATTTCGGTGCTCATGCCGTCACGCGCAATGGCGTTGCCGGCGTTTATAAGTCGCCTTTGCAGCGAGCGTTCCCGCACCACTTTGCTATATTGGCCCACATTCGCTGCGGTATAGGTTTGCATCAGCAGCTCGCTCAGGTAGCCGGCGCCGCCAACTGCGCGCAGTTGGCCTAAGCGATCCAATTCGGCCAGTAGCGTTACGCTGTCTACAGGCGCGCCTTTTTCGCGCATAGCGAACATGCACGCGAATATTTGCTGATTGGCAGGGTCAAAAAAATCCTGCGCCTGTAACTGTTCCACACATAAATCCTGCGCCGCTTCATCCAGCAGCATACTACCCAGCACAGATATTTCCGCCGGCAAACTATGCGGGGATACACCCCTTTCCTGGATTTCCATCTATACCTCCCGTATGACAATATGGCATCGCCGCTTTTCTTTAAAGCTGCGGCATTTCTATTGCGGCCATGCCACGCCTACAGCGGCACCACCTCAAGTGTGAAGGTGGTATCGGTGTTCTCATAAAGCCGCGCGGTAACGCTCTGCCGGCCAAGTGAGCGTATGGGTTCCGCCAGCATGATCTTTTTTCTGTCGATTGTAACCTGATACTGTTCCTGTAGCGCGGTTGCGATCTCTTTTGATGTGATGGACCCAAAAAGTTTGCCGTTTTCGCCCACATTGGCAAAGACCCGCACAATAACGCCCGAAAGGCGTTTTGCAAGCGCGCGCGCATCCTGCCCGGCTTGGAACTTTTTATGCACCGCCGCCGATTTTTTGATGTTGGCCGCGTTGATACTCGCGGCGTCCGCAGGGGAAGCCAGCTTGCGCGGCAATAAAAAGTTGCGCGCGTAGCCGTCGCTCACCTCTACGATTTGCCCCTGTTTTCCTGTTCCCTTTACGTCCTGTTCCAATAAAACCTTCATAGCGGCCCCCTTTCGCTCAATCCTTCTTATCCATTTCTTTGATATATCTTAAAATTGTGGTCTTTACCACCTCCGCCGCCTCGTCTATGGTTTTGTTGCTGATCTGCGCGCCGGCCATCGTCAAATGTCCGCCGCCACCTATGCGTTCCAGAGCGATCTGCACGTTAATACGGCCCAGCGAGCGCCCGCTCACGTTTATCTCGCCGTTTTGCATGCCCAGCACAAACGCCGCGTCGATACCGCGTATGCCTACCAGATCGTCCGCAGCCTGCGCCGTGATAAGCGGCGCCTGTGCTGCGTGCGAGGGGCAAACCGCCAGTGCCACGCCGGGGGATATGATAGTGGCGTTCTTTACGGTATCCACCCTGTCGGCGTAGGTTTCCCTGTCGTCCTGAAACATCCGCTTCACCATGCCGATATCCGCGCCGTGCTGGCGCAGGTATGCGGCGGCTTCAAACGTGCGCGCGCCCACATTGAACGCAAAGTGCTTGGTATCTACCGTGACGCCGGCCAGCAGCATGGAACATTCAAATGCCGTGGGGCGTATTTTATCATCGAAATACTGTATGGTTTCCGTAACCATTTCCGAGGTTGACGACGCCCGCGCGTCAAGATAATTTAGCGTGGATGTATCGATATAATCGGCGCTGCGCCTGTGATGGTCTATCAACACAATCCTGCCCGCGCGCTCCAAAAGATCCGGCGCGATGGTGGATGAAGAGCGTTGCGTATCCACCACCACCAGCACCGAGCCTTGATGCAGCAGGCCGCGCGCGGCTTCGGGGCTTACAAAGGCTTCGGCATACACGGGGTTGGCGCGCATGGCGTCAACCGCCTGCTGTATGGTGGGGTTAACCTGATCCAGCACAATATGCGCGCGGCAACCTATGTGCGTGGCACAGCGCATCACGCCCAAGGCCGCGCCTATGCAGTCCATATCAGGCTGTTTATGGCCCATAATACATAGTTCGGCCGCGTTTTCCATCAGCTGATGCAGCGCCTTGGCAAACAGGCGTGTGCGCACACGGGAATGTCCGCTTTCACGTTGTTTGCGGCCCCCAAAAAATTTATAATTCGCTCCGTTCTTTACCACCGCCTGGTCGCCGCCACGGCCCAGCGCAAGCTCCATGGCCTGCCTGGCGTCGCTATCCGCCTGCTGTATGCGCGAAGAAGCGCCCACCGCGATGGAAAGCGTAACCGTCTGGTCAACGCCGGTGTCCAGTTTGTGCGCCTGCTCCAAAAGGGTAAAGCGCTCGCTTTCCAGTCGTTCCAGATACTGCGCCTCAAATATCACGATAAAGCGGCCGCTATCATAACGGCGGTATATGCCGTTGATGCGCGTGGTCATATCCGCAACCAGACTTTCTACCTGAGTTAAAAGCGTATTGCGGTAAAACTGCAAATCGGCGCTGAGCTCTTCGTAATTATCCACATATATCAGCGCCACGCGCGGCGTCTGTTCCTCATAAAGCCGCCGGTAATGCCAAGCTTCGTTGCGGTTAATCCAATATTGAAACAATAGCTCGCGCGTGCCGTCCCCGCGTTCCACCGGCATATTGATAACCTGGTACGCGCCGCCGTTGTATTCCATGGTGGTCGTCTGCGCGGCTTGTTTGGGTTGGCAGGCCGCCGGCAGCGTTTTGATATCTATGCCGTCGTATAGTTTTTCCATGGCCTGATTGCGCCAGAGTATGCGTCCGCTTGCGTAGTAGAGCATGCAGGGTACGTTTACTTGCGTGATGATTTTGCCTGCCGCCGAAGAGTTTTGGTCGATAATGCGATCCTGCAGCTTTTTAAGGTTTTTGAACCAATCCGAAAGCAGAATAAAGCTGACCAGGCTTACAACCAGTGTGCACACAGCGGCGACAATGCCCGCCACCCGTAAAAAGTATGCCAAAACGCCGCTGATGATTGCGCACAGTATGATCAAGGGTATAAGCTTGCGTTGGGGCGGTTTATACATTGCGTTGCAATCCTCTTCCTTTATTTCCTGGCATCTGTTTCTATAATACGTCTGCGCATATGAAAGACCTGTTCCGCCACGCCGAATAAGATGAGCGCAAGCGCCGCCATAGGCAGGCCCGTGGGCAGAAGGAACACCATCAGTAGCGACAGCGCAAGCAAAAGCGTGCCTCGTTTGCCCCGCCTGCGCCTCGTAAAAAAGAAAAGCGCCAGCCCCTGCACCATAAAGGGTATCGCAATCACCATGCCGATAGCGCCGTTGATGGCGGGCGCCGCAGTTAAGTGCAGCGCGTTTACGGCGACGATCCCCGCCGCCAGAACGAGCGTTCCCGTTACAAAGCTTTTAGGTAGTTGCCAGTGGGAAAGCGGACGCATAGGCTTTACGTGTGCAGCACGGTTTTTGCACATTTTTTGAAAAACCACGATGTTAACAAGCCCGCCCACTGCGGCAAGCGCGCAGATGATAGCAGGCATTACCGTGGGGATCTCTTTGATCGCCCGGTTTAAGAGCCGTTCCACCTCGGGCATATCGATCTCAAGCGTTGCGTACATCAGTTCAAAGGTTTCCATAAAGGCGGGCATATACCCGTAAAACAGCGATTGTAAATCATGAAAGGCAGATTGTCCACTGGTCAGGTTATATATATTCAACGCGCCATAAAAGCAAAACGCAAGCAGCGCCGCGCACAGCATGGCAATGTCAAAGTAAGCGGCCTTGCGCCTGCCTGCCACAAAGATTGCCGCCGCCAGAGGGATTGCGGCAAAGTAAAACAAAAGCGGCAAAAGCTTCGCGCCCATACTCCAATAAAACACGGCGCCTGCCGCATATAAAACCAGCGATATAGAGAAACGAAGCGTGCCGTGGCAGGTGAGCAGGTAAGCAAACACGCCCGGAAGGAAGAGCAGCCCCAACGGCGCACCGGCAAACAGCGCTCCAATCAGCCCTGCGCCCAAGGCCAAGCCTGTTGAAGGCGGCTTAAGTTTATTTTCCACCTGTAGTATTTCGGTTTTTTGCATATATATCCTCGTGTATGACGCATAGCGCCCTATAGCTTTATTGTAATCCAGTTTGAGATAGAGAGCAACCAAAAGCGCGTTATCTGCGCGCGCCATACTTATGGCCGGGTACTTATGATTGCATATCCATCTCATCCAGCATATCCAGTTGCATGCCGGGTTCCGGCAATTCATCCGTGCCGGAAGCCGGTATTTGCCCCACATTGCGCAAGTTGCGTTGTATGGCTCTGGTTCTTACGCCCACCAGGGTTTCCAATTCATCGCTGGCCTGGTGCAACCGCCTTTGCGTACTGGAAAGTATAGTGCCAAACTTATCGAACTCGGCCTTCACTTTGCCCAGCACATCCCACACCTGGCTGGAATACTTTTGTATGGCCAGCGTCTTAAATCCCATCTGAAAGCTGTTTAAAAGCGCGGCCATGGTGGTGGGTCCGGCGATGGTTATCTTGTACTCCCGCTGCAGTTGCTCTACAAGTCCCGCGCGCACTACCTCCGCGTACAATCCCTCTATGGGCAAAAACATGATGGCAAATTCGGTGGTGTAGGGTGGCTCTATGTATTTGTCGTGTATCAGTTTGGCGGCGTTGCGTATGGCGCGCTTCACCTGCGCCGCTGCTTCGTCAATTTCCGCTTTGTCGCCGCGGTCATAAGCATCCGTCAGCGCGGCGTATACATCGGCGGGAAACTTCGCGTCGATTGGCAGGTATACGTATTCGTCGTTGTTTCCGGGCAGTTTGATGGCGTATTCTACCCGTTCGGGGCCATTCTTTACGGCGACATTCTCTTCGTATTGCTCGCGCGCCATCATTTGCTCCAGTATTGCGCCAAGCTGCACCTCGCCCAGAACGCCGCGCGTTTTTACGTTGGAGAGTATCTTTTTCAAATCCCCCACGCCGGCCGCCAGCGTTTGCATTTCGCCAAGGCCCTTGTATACCTGCTCCAGCCGTTCGCTTACCAGCGTGAAAGATTTGCTGATGCGCTCCTCCAGCGTTTTTTGCAGCTTTTCATCCACGGTGGCGCGCATCTCGTCAAGCTTCTTGCCGTTCTCCACGCGCATGTCGCCAAGGCTCGTGTTAATTGTTTGGCGTATGCTTTCCAGCTTTTGCTCGTTTTCTAACGCGTAGTTGGAAAGCCGCCTGTTCATGGCGCCCAACTGGTCGTTAACGGTCGTTTGCAGATCGGTCGTTCTTTGCGTCAGATGCTGCGAAAGCTCGCGTAGCCTAACCTCTTGTGATTTAAAATATTGCTCCTGCGTCATGGTCAAAAGCTTGGCGTAATCGCCAAAGCTGTTTTTGATATCGGATTGCATATCGAGCCTTGTCTTTTCAAGATCAAGCCGGATGGCGGAGGTAAGCCGGAGAAAGTCACGCTCACCCGTAGCGCCGGTTTTGCGCGTTTGCAAAATCAAGCCTACGATTTGCAATATCGCTGTCATAACGATAGCCACAAGCAGTACCAGGTATTGATGATCCATATTTTATATCCTTTAAAGATTTTTTACGCCGAATATATAGCGGCGCTCGTCGGGCGTGTATCGAACAAAAAAGCGCCTTGCGACGCT
Organism: Clostridiales bacterium; assembly: GCA_031270585.1. Classification (GTDB taxonomy): domain Bacteria; phylum Bacillota; class Clostridia; order Christensenellales; family CAG-138; genus JAISXK01. Next base: position 6,663 of record JAISXK010000106.1, read on the forward strand.
TTTCATGCGAGCTTGTTACGCCTGTACGGGTTCTTTGCCTATAAAAAACAGCGCCAGCGTACCTGGTCCCGCATGCGCGCCGATTACCGCGCCCACCGCGTAGGTATGAACGGGTATATGTGGGAACTTGCTCTTTACATATCCAATCAGAGTATTGACGTCATCCAAACAATCCGCGTGGCTGATGTTGATGATTTTAGCTTTAACCGTATCGATTTTTTCGCAGAGTATTTCAAAGAGTTTTTTAATGGCCGCGCGGCGTCCCTTTACCTTCGTATAGGGTACGAGCCTGCCGTTTGCGTCCACTCGCATAACGGGCTTTATGCTCAAAAGCGTTGCAAACAGAGCCGCCGCGCCCGACACGCGCCCGCCCCGCTTCAGATAGGCCAAGTCATCCACCGTAAACCAGTGGTGCAGGTATTGTTTTGTTTCTTCCACCTCGTTGTAAAGCGCTTCGAGTTTCATGCCTTCGTTTTTCATTTGCACTGCGTATTCCACAAGCATGCCCTCGCCCGCGCTCGCGCAAAGACTGTCCACAATAAAAATTTTGCGTTCGGGGTATTTTTGCAGCAATTGCTCACGGGCGATGGTTCCGGAGTTTATCGTGCCCGAAAGCGCGCTGGAAAAGCCTATATATAAAATGTCCTCGCCCTCTTGCAGCATAGGTTCCCACATGGTTAAAAAGCTTTCAATCGTCGCCTGTGATGTAACGCCAACCTTGCCCGCCCGCATTCTGTTGTACAGGTACATGGATGTTTCCATTTTCATGTCGTCCAGTATATCCTTTTCTTCCAGCATAAGGTGCAAACTTACAAAAGGAATGCCAAGCTCCTCCATGCGTTCCGGCGACAGGTCAACGGCTGAATCCGTGGTGATGCGAAAAGTGCTCATCAGAACCTCCTCAATTTTATTTACCCACATACAATTTTATTAGTGTTCACACGCCTTTGCAACAAGGCGAATGCAACAATATCGTGACTTTATAAAGTGCCGCAGTGCATGTACCCTCAATGCTTGTCAACCATCTACTCTTTCAAAACAAGCTCCGTTTGACCCTGGTTTAAAGATAGCTCCACACGCAGCACTTTGGGATGCTTTTTATATGCGCTGCGGATCATATTCCTAAGCACGGTGCCGCGCTGGTAACCGTGTATCACGCGTATGCGGTATACTTCGCCGCCCGCTCTTTTGAGGGCGCTGTCTATAGCCGTTTTTGCCTGGTACGTATTCATCCCATGTACGTCAAGTTCTGTAATGCCGATTGCGTTCATAATTCTATCATACTATAAACGGGCGGCCCGCGCACCTAACAGCAGCATTATTTATGTATATTCTGTTAACATTTCGGGCGTGCCGCGCAAAGGTTTGCCAATATATGCCGTACAGCGGCGGCATAAGTATGCATACCCTATTTATCCCACGGGATATTGTGTCATAAAAACGAGAAAAAACGACGGAAACGCTTAATAATGTATAATTATACATACTATAATTCGCCAAAAGATGTGTGCGGTAAGGTTCATTTTTATGCGATAAGCGGTAAAAAATGACTAAAACAAGGGTTTATCAAAAGCAATACGTTTGCTTGACGGCCAACATATCGATCCGCTAGTATCTATATACATTGCATAAGCATGAATAATACCAAGGAAGGAACAAAGAAGGGATAATGAAAATGTTTGGAATTCGAACGAACGGAGCAGTTTGGCGCGGCGCGTTGAATTTGCTGCTGTCAATTGCCATGCTGCTGGCCTGCTTCGCCGGTTTTACGCAAATGGCAAACGCGCTTACATGTGAAAAAACCTCTGTTGCAACAGCTACCGAAATAGAGGCGGATACCGGAACCGGCGCTAAAACTGAGTCGCCCGCGTGCACATACACGATAAACCTGCCTGAGAACAACGAAAAATATGAAATAGCAACGGAGGACGGCCCAAAAGTTGCTCCGCATGGCGGCTCTTTCACGTTTTCGCTCACATTGCTGGATGGATACAGGCACAATAAGCCCATTGTAGAGGGCAATGACACCGTGCTCAAGGGTATCCAAAAAGGCGATACATGGGTATATAAAATTGGCGGCATCACCTGTGATATCGTGATATCGGTGAATGATGAAAGCTGGACGGCGCCAAAGCCCGTGGCCCACACCGTATTACTGCCGCAGGGCGAAGGCTTTATGGTGGAGGATATCTGCGGCGGCAAGCTTGTTGCCGATGAAAAGTATGAGGTACAGCATGGAAAAAGCATAAGCTTTAAAGTGCGCCTTTATGATGGCTACCTTGCCGAGGATCTTGTTGTTGCGGCCAACGGCAAAACCGTCACGCCTAACGGCAATCTATATGTAATGGAAAACATCACCGAGGATACCAACGTAACTTTTAAACTTACAAAGCGGCAGCGCCACACCGTAACATTTTGTGAGAGCGACGCCGCCAGCGTTGCAAACGTCAAAGGCGGCGTGCTGCTTCACGATAAAGCCTATGGCGTAAACAGAGGCGAGAGTCTCTCGTTTGAAGTATATGTAAAATCCTCCCATGAAAACCGTTATTTGCGCATAGAGGCCAACGGCAAAACCATATCGCCAAAAAACGGCGTATACACCCTTGCCAATATAAAAGAAGACGTTATCGTCACCCTTACTTTGGATGAGGCGCCCAACCGCTTCTCGCTGACCAACACCGATACCAAGGTGCGCGTAAGCGGCTACGCTAAAGCTACGCCCAAGCTGCACGTTTCGCTGCTTGCAAATAGCGCCGATGCGTATAAAACGCTTGAGAAAAGGATTGAAGATTTGAAGGTGCTGGGAGCTTACGACGTTTCGCTTTCCGGCAGCAAACATGAGGGGGACGTCACCGTTACCTTCCCCGTGAATGAAGCGTATAACGGCTGTCGCGTCCGCATATTGCGACTGACCGGCAGCGGCAAAGTGAAAACGTATACCGCCAAAGTGAAAAACGGAAAAGCCACCATCACCGCCGACGCATTGGGCCAGTTTGTGGTGGCGGGTGTCGCCGACCCCGGCGTGATACTGCCGCCGCGCACCGGCGATAACGGCAAAGGCTATAGCCTGTTGGGTTGCGTCATGGTGTTGCTTGCTGAAATCGGCATACTTGCCGTCATCCGCCATAGGCGGTATGTGGAAGAACAGCAGGCGCTTTAAACCATCCGCAAGCTTTTCACATCAATCGGTCAGGCTTCGCGTCGCCGATAAGACTGTGACAGAACGCCTGTCCAGATTGTATGGGGACGCAGACTCCAAAACTCCGCTTAGGGGATACATCCTCTGACACCTGCCTTGAAACGCCCTGTTTAGTAGGGCTGTGATAAGGAAGTAATCCAAAAACCAATTCATCCCAGTATGAATACGGGGATCGTAGCAAAAAATAGAGGCAGGAAATCGACGTGGTTTCTTGCCCTGTTTTTTCATTTTCGGAAAGCGGCCCACCACCCGCGTTTGCCGGCTTGATCTCGCGCATGATCCGTTCAATCCCGTTATTGGTACGGATACGCGTCCAATGCTCCCGGGGGAAACAGGTGTATGTCGGCGTCCCGTCCAAACCATTCTTCGGCTTTTTCACCTGTTTGAAAAGAAAACCCGCGAGAGAACGACTGCTTTCTCCTGCGGGTTTTCAAATGTATGATGTTGGCGTGTCTTAGAATAATCCAATCCCGGCGACCCAGCCTACCAAGACTGCCAGCGGCGCCGTAATAAAGCGAGAGAACAGCATAGCCGGTACGGCGATGCGGGAGGTCTCCGGTTTGGCTTCGCCAAGCGCAGCGGCAACGGGAATGAAGTCGCAGGCGTCAACAACACTGATAGCAAACAAAGCGGGAAGAGCCATGGCAGGCGAAACATACCCCGTGGCAATCAGCGTACCGATCATGGTGCCCAGGATGGACTGAACGACAGCGCCCGGCGCCAGAAGTGGGGAGAGAACCGGGATCCCGATGATAATGGCAAAGAGAATCAGCCCGCCGATACTGGTGGTGAAGGGCTCGAGCCCTTTGGCCACCCAACTGCCAAAGCCCGTTGCGTTCATCAGGCCAATGATGAAGGAAATGAACAGAATAAAGGGAATGATGTTGCGCAGTGCCATATTGACAGCTTCGCGAGCACCGTCGAAAAAGAGATTGACCACATAACCGATGCCGCGTCCCAGCTTTTCCATAATGACGGACAGGCCCTTTACAAACTTGCTCTTGCTCTGCTCGGCAGTTTGTGTAGAGGTAGCCGCCTTGGGCGCCTCTTTTACGGCAGACGTTCCTTTTGCTGCCGTAGCCTGAGCGGGGTCAGCTAACTCAATATCATCGGGTTTTGAGCCGGAAACGTAGTTGTCTTCCGTGCAGTAGTCCGCCATAGGACCGGCCGGGCCGCCATCCAAAATATTGACGGTGGGAATACTCAGCTTGGGAAAAAGGCCGGCACGCAGCGTGCCGCCGCAATCCACAACAGCACAGAAAACCTCTTTGTTGTCCGGCGGATTTTTGAATCCGTCCACAGCGATGCCGCCGCTGAGTTCAGCGATGCGTTGCGCTGTTGGATGAATGCCGCCGCCAGTGACGGAAATGACCTTGTCTTTTTCGTCGGTGGGGGTGACGATGATATAGTTTCCCCAACCGGATCTGCCCTTATTTACCTTAACAGATTTGTATTTACTCATCGAATAACCCTCCTTTCTCAACCGTCAACGGCAACGCCTTCGCGTTTAGCTAAGAAGACCCAGATAACTTCCGTGATCAGACCGCGAATGACTGCCAGCGCCCAGCCTGCGATGAAAAAGCGGATCGCCAAGCCCTGTATGCCCAAGCCCAATGCTTCAACACCCTGCGCAATACCCAACCAGATAAAAAGTTCGGCGGGATTGACGTGCGGGAAAAGAGCGAGCATGGGGCCGTTTGTTGTTGCGCAAACGTCAATAAAGCTTGCGCGCTGGCGTTGAGGCAAGAATTTGGCCGCACTGTACACCATTGGATTGCAGAGGAAGAACCAGGAGATAAAGGCCAGCACGGTGTAGGAGAGAATGCGGTTACGCGCCAGGAAAGCGGAGAACCTGTTCAGCCTTTCCGGCTTGATCAACGCCGCGACCGCGTTGAAGACCATCAGCAGCACGAGCACCATTGGAACAATGCCGACTACCAGATCCAGAAATGTTTCGCCAGCGGCGACAAACACGGATTGGAATCCATTAACAAAACCTATAATGCCATCCATTTGTTTTAGTACCTCCTTACTGATGTTTTATAAATACGACTGGCAGTCCAATCGTAATTTTAGGAACCTTGGTGTCCTCCACATGGATTTCGCCCGGTAGCCGGGCTGCTTCCAAACCGTCGAAGCAGATGACGGCATGCCCGAGTCTGGCAAAGTTAATGTTGGCAACGTCACCAACGGCAGTGATGCGGTAGCTGCGGTCGCCTAACATCAGCAGATCGCCCGGTGCAATGTCGCCAGTGCCTTCCAGATTGTCGATGAGTACGGAATACTCTGCGAGATCACTCCGCGTCTGCTTGTTGAAAAAGATAATCATCTTTTCTTCCAAGAAGGTAAACGCGCTCGTACCCATACCCGTCACCCTGGTGCGGTATGCGAATTTACTCATAATACCAGTCCGTCTTTCCTAAATTCTTTTTTCTACCGAAAACGGTATAGTGCTTTTGTTTTGGTTATAAAAGCCTGTGCCTTTTTGGAATAATAGTCGATTTCAAAGAAAAAATGGGGGATGACAAAGGGATTCTTCTTCCGGTATTTCTTGTTTTTGATGTAGTTTATGTGCGCTTCATTGAGATTCATATAGTATGCGTTCATTGCGTAGAAGGGCTTGATCACCTCCTTCCCATTTTTCGCGAAAAGAAAGCTGCACGAACAGGTGAGCACCATGTAATCCGTTTCCGTGGCCAAGATGATGCACAGGTTGGTAGAACTGGAATAACTCATGGTGAAGACAATGTCTTTGTGCGCAAAAAACTTACTTTCGCGTTTGGTTTTGTGCTCTATACCCGCGTCCGTCAGTTTGGCGTAGCGGGTAACGTCCTTGCGGCTGGCGCCAAACCGATAAAAGTAGAAGCACACATAGCCGACGTAAAGGACAAGCGTCAAAATGCCCATAGCCCCGGCAACCGGGTCGGGATCCATAATCAAAAAGAAACAAAAGTAGCCCACGACCAGGCTCATCAGCGCCACAGCTGCAGGCGCGAGTAAAGAATACCACAATGCGACCCCGGGTGGCGCAAAGACCAGTTCCGTATTCGGTTTTGCTCGTTCAGTCTCCAACATTGCTTACACTTCCTTCTGTCAAGGATTATGGGGCATGCTCCCGATGTCGTCGAAACCGTTGTCAATCATAGAAACCAGTGTATCAACAGCCTCCTGTTCGTCCGGCCCTTCGGCACGCAGCTCCGCCAACGTGTCTTGCGTCAATGCCAGTTTTAGCAGCATGACAAGAGATTTTGCGTTACCCGCATCATCCGTGCCCGCCCGTCCGATTTGGATTTGGGAACGGAATTGGTTGGCCACGGCCACAAATTCTGTCGCGGGGCGCATGTGCAGTCCGGTTTTATTGCGAATAGTAGTCGTCTTTGAATACATTTATTATCCTCTCTTCATCAGCAGGTAGTCTAAAATTTCATCCGCAGTGCGCAGTCTCAACGCTGTTTGCGCAACGCGTTGCGCCGTTTTACTTTCTAAATTACATACGGTACGTTTAACCGCAGCCAGCGCTTCGACGCCCATGCTGAGTTTGCGAAAGCCCAGACCTATCAGTAGTTCCGTAGCCTTCTGATCTCCGCCCAGTTCGCCGCAAATGCCAAGCGGCTTGCCGGCGGCGTTAAAAGCGTCTGCGATTTGTCCGAGTACTTGCAGCAAAGCGGGATGATAGCTCTGATAGTATCGGGCGACGTCCGGATTCATGCGATCCGCAGCAGTCAGATACTGGCAAAGGTCGTTGGTGCCGATGCTGGCAAAGTCCACCTCTTGAGCCAGTTGGGTACTGAGCAGCGCAATGCTGGGAACTTCGATCATTGCGCCCAATTTATAACAAGCAATCGTCTGTCCTTGCTTAAGCAGCTCATCATGCGCCTTTTGCACAAATTGTTTGGCTCGATCAATATCCTCCATGCATGTAACCATGGGAAACATAATCCAAATATTACCATTTTTTGCGGCACGCAGTGCGGCGCGCAACTGGGTATGAAACAGATCCGGCCGGGAAAAGCTAAGCCTTAGCGCCCGATTGCCCAAAAAGGGATTTTGTTCCGTCGGCAGGCTCAAATAGGGCAGTTCCTTGTCCCCGCCGATGTCCATCGTGCGCAGGATAACAGGCTTACCGCCGAAGGCTCTGAGCACACGGCTGTAAACCGCATACTGTTCCTCTTCCGAAGGTGGCTTGCCGGCATGCATGTACAAAAACTCCGTGCGAAATAATCCTACGCCGTCGGCGTACTCTGCATAGGCCAGCTCCTCATTGCTGCCCGAGGATAAATTCAAAAGAATTTCCACCCGTGTGCCGTCTTTGGTGATCGCGTCGCGGCCCAGATAATTGCGGGTTTGCTCCAGCCTTTCTGCATATTGCGCCGCTGTGCGCCGGTAAGCGTCCAAAGCCGTTTCATCCAGCCCAGTGTATACGCAGCCCCGTTTTGCATCCAGTGCATCCAGAACGATCTGTTCACCGTCCGAAAGGAATGAAGTGATGTTTTCCACGTTCAGGATGGCAGGAATGCCATAGCTGCGGGCGATAATGGCAGAGTGAGAATTCTCGCCGCCGGTTTCCGCCAAAATTCCCAATGTGTGTTTCCGATCCAATCCTGCCGTGTCAGACGGTAGCAAGTCGGTGGTGACAATAATGGCGGGACTTTCAAGGCGGGATAAATCAACGTTCCTGCCGCCCTCGCAAATGCGCAGGAGCCGCGTGTTCAGGTCTAAAAAATCCATGGAGCGTTCCCGTAGCAACTCATCTTCCAACTCGCTCATGGTGGCTGCATATTTACGGTAGACAGTGTCGATAGCCACATCCGGCTGCTCCCGGCTTAATAGATACAGAATTTCTTCTTCCAGCACTACGTCGGTGAGCAAGGCTCTCTGTGCCATCAGAATGGCGGCTTTGTCGGGAAAGTCTGTCTGCAACTTTCCCGCCAACTGTTCGAGTTCCTGTTGAGCGGCGGATACAACTGTATGGTAAAAGGTTTTGCGTTCTACAATCGCGTCCGCATACTGGCGGCCGCCTACCTGAGGCGTATAAGGTTTGTACAGCAGTACATTACCGATTACTATGCCGCGTGATACGGGATTTCCATGATAGCAAGCCATACAACCTCCTAATGCCTTACGTATTGCACAATCGCCTCGCGTAGCTCCGTAGTGGTTTGGGCCACATCAAGCGCGGCGGATAAACGTTCGTCGCACATCATGTTCATCAAATGAAAGAGTGCCTGCAGATGCTCTCTTTCGTTTTGCGTACACACCGCCAGCACATAGCGTACAGGATCATTTTGCGGGTGGCCGAAGAGGACAGGCTCGCGCAGTTTGATCAAGCTGGCGCAGTTGCGTCCGTCCGTCTGCGATAACGCGTGGGCCAAAGCAATCCCGGGTGCAAAAACGATGTAGGGACCATATTGTTCCACGACGCGAATCATGGCGTCTGTGTAAGCGCTTGAAGCGCCGCTTCCGTCTTCGAGCAGTTCGCCTGCCCGGCGGATGGCAGAGCGCCAGTCCTCAACATGCACATCGCCGGCGAGATGCTGCAACAAGTGATAGTTGTCAAAAACACGTTGCGCCTGCCGATAAGCTTCCGTTTGACTGCGTTGCATATCCACTTCCTGCAGGGCAGTCTGTACGCGCTGCATATCTTCGCCGGTCAGCACCGGGGATATCTGCACCCAGGGAAAGCTACTTTCCAACGGCAGCGTTGAAATGATCATATCGCAGCCATGTACCTCGAGCGCGTCTTTGAGTCGGTGTAGCGGAACCGTCGCCTGTATCTGGATGCGTAACAACCGTTGCAGCTTGACCGTGAGAAAATTGGCTGTAACCATGCCAGTGTTGCAAACAACAAGCGCGCGTATAGGCGGAGCGTCTGTGTAATACTGTTCAATGGCCGTCAATACCAGCATCAGGACGGCAAGGAACTCTTCCTTGTTGTTGCAGTACCCAATCAACCGCAACATGTCTGCAGAAGCTTCCACAGCCTGATAGGTCTTTGGGTATTGATGCGCAAAGGCTTCCTGATAGCGGCTTATGCGCTCCCTTTCATTCCCAGAGGACAAGGAATTGCGGATGTGGGTAACCAGCGATGCTTGCAGGGTTTCGTCCGAATCCAAGGGGAGATTTAGCCTGTCTGCCACACGGTAAAGAAAACTTTTGACGCTGATGTGTAGCTCAAACTCCGCATCGCCCACATCCCGGTTATGCGCAATGTGAGTCTGTACCAGCCGGGCCAGATAGCACATTTCAGCTTCGCTGTAGGGCAAATCAATACGATCGCACAATTCGTGGAGAATAAAAGCCGCGATATCTTTATAGGCGCCGCCCGGTAAAGGGCCTGCGGCACCTATAAAGCGCTGCTGCTGCATGCGCAACGCATTGATGGATAAATACAGCGCCAGTTTCTGGAAAGCAGCGTCACTCAGGTCGATGCCGTAATGCCGCTCAGCGGATTTGAGCGCATCTGTAACAGAGGATTCACGCAAGGAAAAGTGCAGAATGTCTTCCACAAATTCCCGATATACGCCATATTCCTGCGCTGCGTCCTGATCCGACAAGAGCAAGGTTACGCACTTGGCAATGGATTGCCGGCGCAACCCCTCCGAAATCTCAAGTAAATAGCCCTTGTTGCGGACACCAAAGCGAATGCCCTCTTGTGCAAACCCTTGTTCCACAGCTTCCATGTCTTTCAAAAACGTTCCGCGGCTGATGAGGAGTCGTTCGGTAAAATCGGTAATCGTCAGGTGAACGTCTCTACAAAGCAGAAGAAGCCGAATAAGTGCGTGGCGTTCTTCCGGGGCAAGGCGGTAGGTGTAAAAATCGCTGCTCAACAGACGCTCCTGAATTGCCTGCGCCTGCTCAAAGCTGCCCGAAAAGCCGATTTCACCCGCAGCGTTGGGGTAAATGGGAGAAAAGGCTGCGGAGGCAAGAAATTCATTGATTGTCGTAATATAGTTGCGGATGGAGCGCGTACTGACCGAGAAGGCGTCTGCCAGTTCCTGATAGGAGAACCACTTATTGCGCGCGTTCAGTATCCGCAACAACAAATCACGTGTCTGTTTATTCATTGGGATGCCCCGTTTACTCTATTATAGTAAGAAATTTCAATGCAAAAAAGCCCATTCTCTTTCAACGCTACAGAAAAAACCTGTACTGATTGCAAACAGGGCCGGCTCAAGCAATGACGACCCGCACACCCCTGCATTCCAAAGCGGCTTTGGCCCGCTCATCCAATCGGTTGTCCGTAAAGATGTATTGCACCTGATCCAGCCGGGCGGTTATTCCCGCGCCGCCCTTCATGTATTTGGAACTGTCCGCCAGAACGCAGGTCATCGTGCTCGCTTCGATGCAACTGTGATACAATTCGATGGAGGCGTTGGTGGTGGAGATGCCGTAGATCTCATCAAAGCCTGAGGCGCAGGTAAAAAGTTGGTCGGCGTGAATATCGCCCAACGCGCCGCCCATGAGTAAGCCGCCCACCTCTTCCTCCTGATAATTGTAAAGCCCACCCAAGAGAATAAGCCGCACGTTACGCGAATACTTGAGCCCGTTGAGCACAAGGATGGAGTTGGTAACGACGGTGATGTTCATGTGGTCTATGAAAGCGCACATTTCACAAACGGTGGTACCGCCCATCAAAATAACGGTGGAGTAAGGTTGGATGTGCTGCGCGGCCGTTCGCGCGATGGAAATTTTTTGCTCTTTGTTCATGGCGTTTCGCATCTGGAACTCAGTGGTCAGCCCATGGACGGAAGCGGGCATAGCGCCGCCGTGCAGACGGGTGACTTTTCCCATAATGACCAGTTTGTCCAGCGCGCGCCGGGCCGTGCTTTCGCTGATACCGAACTGGGCGCACAACTCCCGTGTAGTGGTATAATCGTTTGAACGGATAAAGTCCATCAGTTTGTTAAGGTCGATCATAGGGGTCTCCTTTTTGATTCTGAAATTCGTATAAGGAAAATATAGCATAAATGCAAGAATAGTGATGGAAAAATGGATTATAAAATTTAAAAACAATCAGGAAATTGAATGATACAATAAAAATTCATTCAAATAAATGTAAAGAGTCGGGCACGGACAGCAGAATGCATTGTCTGCGCCTTAGCGTTGTGCTACGCTTTGCCTATACAAATCAAAGGAGGTATCTTGCTATGTATGAAACAATTACGCCTCAGGAAATACAGGCCGGCAGGCAGGCCCTGCTGGGAGGCAATGTGGGCGGCTCCACCAACTTGATCGTCAGGGATGTGCAAGGCAGCACGGTTTATGATATGGAAGGAAACGCTTATTTAGATTGTACGTCCCAAGCATGGAGCATGAACATCGGCCTGAAGCATCCTAAAGTCATCAAAGCCGTGCAGGAACAGGCTGCCATGTTCTCGCATATCCGTACATCCTTTGATACGGTACCCAAGCTGCTACTGGCCAAAAAGCTGACGGAATTGGCGCCGGGCAACCTGAAAAAAGTGGCCTTTGCGCTGCATGGCGGTAACGCCATAGAGGGCGCTATGAAAATCGCATTACGAAATAAGGATAATTCCACCAAATTTATCACGATGTATGATGGATATCATGGCCGCACCTTTGCCACAATGAACATGTGCTGGCCGCACCCAAACAACATTTTTCTCAACTGGATGAACAGTGCGGTGCGCGTGCCGCAGGCTTATTGCTACCGTTGCCCCTTCAATCGGGAATACGGTTCTTGCGGGCTGGAGTGTGCCAACTTCATTGACATGGCAGTCAACAAGGCGGTAGATGGCCCGCCGGCGGCGTTGATCATGGAAACCATTCAGGGTAACGGCGGCATGATTGAGTATCCGAAGGAATTCTACCAAGCCATTCGCCAAATTTGCGACCGGCACGCAATGGTCTTGATCTGGGATGAGATCCAGACGGGCTTCGGTAGGCCGGGCACTTATTTTTCCAGCGAACGCTACGATACCGTACCCGACATCATCGTATTTGGCAAGGCGCTGGGCGGTGGCTATCCTATTGCGGGTATGCTGGTGAACGAGAATCTGAAATCTTTTGCACCGGGTGACCAGAGCTTTACCTTTGCACATTTCCCCATCAGCATGGCTGCATCGGTAGCTACGCTGGAAGTCATGGAAGAAGAGAATATCTGCGGCCAGTTCCGCGAAAAGGGCATCTATTTGACCAAGAGATTGAAACAGATGCAGGAGAAATATGAAATCATTGGCGATGTGCGCGGTCCCGGCCTGATGATCGGCATTGAGCTGGTTAAGGATCGCAAAACCAAGGAGCCCTTCTGCAAGGCGGAACAATATATGGTCTCTGAGGGACTCAAGCGCGGCTTGATGCTCGGTGGCAACAAATATCTGGACATGGGCAACGTCGTCAAAATCAAACCCCCGGCAGTTGTCACCTATGATGAACTGGATAAGGTTCTCACAATTTTCGAAGGGCTGATCAAGGACTGCGAGGCTATGAGGAATAAATAGGAGGGCGACCATGAGAGCAGAAGCGTTACAGCGAGCAAAAGCCGCATTCAAGCTGGAAGCAGACGCATTGCTCGCGGCCGGAGAAGCCATGGATTTTGATTCCTTTGGCAGAGCGGTGGATGCGTTGAAAACGGCGGAACGGATTGCCGCAAGTGGATGCGGGCATTCCGGTATCGCCTGCAGGCATTTCGTCCACTTGATGTGTTGCGTGGGGCGACCGGCCCGCTTTCTTTCCCCAGCGGAGGCTGTACATGGCGCGTTGGGTTATGTGCATAAGGGCGATGTGATGCTTTTAGCTTCTCGCGGCGGCAAAACCGTAGAGTTGATCCCCATTCTGGATATTTGTCGCCAAAAGGAAGCGGTGGTCATCACCGTGACGGAGAAACTGGGCTCAATGCTCGCTAAAGGGGCGGATATTGTTTTGCCTATGCGCGTTGGACTTGAGGCGGATCGCAACAACATACAGGGCACTACCAGTTTTGCCGTTCTCTCGATGATTTTCGATGCGCTGCAAACTGCGCTGGATGTTGAAACGGCGTTTACAAAAGAACAATTTGCGCTCATCCACCCCGGCGGTGCGGTGGGGGCGCGGCTTACCAGCCAATCTCCAACATAGTCATATAGTCCTTTAATGTGTCCACCAGAGTCGTAACGGCACTCTCTCATGTGTTCTTATGGAATATATCGGTTAAATCAGTAATTTGTAGACTACGGATTCCAAAGGGCAATCGCCATTTGACGGGAACGCTAAGCTAAAGCTCGCTAAACCGGCGATGGGGGGGCGGTCTCATTCCCTTTATTGTTTATCCGGCGAATGCCATCAGTTCATCGAATGTGGGCATAGCCATCATAGCGCCCATACGTGTGGCGCAGATAGCGCCGCAGGCGTTAGCCAGTTTCGTGCGCGCCGCTATGTCAAATGCGGGGTGGTTGAGCATGAAATACATTGCCGCGCCCGAAAATGCGTCGCCGCAGCCGGTGGTATCCACAGCTTTTACGGTAAAGCCATCCACAAAACCCCGCGCGGTAACGTCGGCATAATAAGCGCCTTTTGCCCCATAGGTGATGTAACAGGTATTAACGCCCATATCCATCAGCCTTTGCGCGCCTTTGGCGGGCGTTTCGCGCGGCACGTTGAGCGTGAGTTCCATCTCCTCTTCGGATAGCTTCACCACATCCGCAAAACGCAAACCGCCCTTGATGGCATCGATGGCTTTTGCCGTATCCTGCCAAAGCGGCGGCCTGAAGTTGGGATCGAAGGATATCAGCTTGCCATGCGCTTTAGCATAGCGCACGCATGCCATGGTAGCGGATAGCGCCGGGCCGTAACAGAGCGATAGGGAGCTGAAATGCAGCGCCTTGCAATGCTCAATCAGCGAAAAATCGATCTTGGCTTCGTCTATCTGCGTATCCGCGCCGGGGTCGCGCAAGAAAGCGAATTTCCGCTCTCCATTGGGCTGTAGACTGACTACTGCAAGCGTGGTGTGCACATCGTCAATTACCTGCACCGCTGATACGTCAATATGTGAAGCTTTTAGCTTATCGATCAGGAAATTCCCAAAAAGATCCCTGCCCACTGCGCAAATAGCGGCGCCGCTGCCGCCCAGGGCCGTATAAGCGGCAACACAGTTTACAACGCCGCCACCCGGGTTCATCTCAAAGGCGGGGTTTCCCATACCGCCCGTGCCGCTGGGAGTAAAGTCGATCAGGCATTCGCCAACCCCCACAAAATCCATAGGGCACCTCCGAATACGAATTGGTAGACTTAAGCATACGCACACTATGCTAAGTATAGCAGATCGTATTATATCCCCGCCACAAGAAACAAAGAATAAAGCGCGGCCGTTTTACCGGCCCGCGCCTTATATACTTGGTTTACCATCCTAAGCATAGTACGCTAATCTTAAACCCGGTTCGGATTGGCGCGCTATGTTTAAGGAAGCAATTGCAGCCGCAAACTAACGCAACACGCTGTGATGGGGTTATCAAGGTTCTGTAACGTAACCACGTCTTTCTCCTTAAGGGTCAGCGTGCCATCCCAATTGACGCAATTGCGGGAAGCAAAGCTTATGCTCCCGGAAACGGGAACGCCGTTTACGGCGATAGCCACGTTGCCAGGCCCGCAGACCTCTTTGATGCTGTAGCCGACACAATAGATGCCGGGTGTGATCACGGTTACGCTATCGCTTGGCGGTGTAAACTGCAGGTTGCCTTTTTCGCAGACGATATCAAATACCACCGTGTTGCCGGGGCCAAGCGCAACGCGGCCTGACATATTGTATACGCCTCTCATTTCCGGCGCAGGCGGCGGGCAAGGTTCGGGACAGGGAGGGCATGCGCAGCAGCAAACATAGTTGTTACATTTCGGACAGAGCATATATAAAACCTCCATGGTCTACAAGTCGTTGTGATAGTCTATAGTATGCAAACGCACAAAATAATGTGATACATATGGGGATGATCTGAGATTGCAAAGAAGACGGCCGATGCATTATACTTATACCAAGTAACCGCAGATTAATTCGGAAGAGACGGTTTTGCAGCCTTTTTTCTTCCCGGCTGCGTCATCAGAGCTTGAAATAGCGCCGCTATTCTTTGCGCTTCTCTTCCTTGCCGGATGAAAAAGTGACCGGAAGATCCGTCCGCCCTCATTTAATCAGAGGTTACCTGAACAAAATAGCAAAGGATATATCATCCGGATGGAAGTGAAAAAACGCCCCAAAAAAAGAATACCCACCGTGGTGTTTTATCCCGTGATAGCGGGTGTATGCACGATAGGCGTGCTGCTTTTCGCGCTGCTCTATAAGGGCCAGGGCGCTTTGGCGCTACAAGACGGCGGCGCTAACATGCCGGCCGGCAGTCCCGCCCCCGATACGGATGCAAACGAAACAAACAATTTTGACCCCGAGAGCGCCCTGCAAATTCAGGCGACGCCGACGCAGACTCTGCCGCCATCCAGTGAGGGCAGGCTGATACCATACCCACAGGGGCAGGTATGGGGATATAAAAACACATCCGGGCAAATGGTGCTGGAACCCTTATATTACCGCGCGCTGGAGTTTTCAGGCGGGCTTTACGCTTTTGCCGCAGTTGAGCGCGAAGGCGCGCTGCGCTATGGACTTTTGACGCGGGCAGGCACTTGGGCGGTGGAGCCTTCCTGGAGCGATGTGCGCCCGTTTTCAGAGGGGCTTGCAGCGGTGGAAATTGACGAAAAATGGGGCTACGTCGATGAAAGCGGCAAGCTGGCGATCGATTGCGCGTACCGGGAAGCGGGGGATTTCCATAACGGGCGCGCAAAGGTGCGCGCAGGCGCGAGTTATAGCTATATAGATCCCGACGGCGATCTTGCCATCAGGTCATCCTATAGCGAGGCGGGCGATTTTGGTAACGATATGGCGTTTGTCGCACAGGATGGCAAGCGTTATACCATCGACAAAGCGGGCACCAAAATCACCACCTGGGGCAGCGAGGTGGGCGAAGTTTATAGCGAAGGCTTTGCCGTGATACAGCGCGGCGATCAATATTATTATTATAATGTGGATCGGTCAAAGGCGTTTGACGAAGGATACGAGGGCGCGCGTCCCTTCTCAGAGCAGTTGGCGGCGGTCAAGCGGGAGGGTCGGTGGGGTTATATCAATAATATGGGCGTAACAGCCATACAGCCGCAGTTCAGCGAGGCGCTTGAATTTTCACAAAGCCGGGCTGCGGTGAAGGACGCCTCAGGCAAATGGGGCTTTATCGATAAAACGGGCAAAACCATCATTGCCTGCGTTTACGATGAAGTGGAGGCGTTTTCGTTTGGCTATGCCGTGGTGAAGATCAACAATCTTACGGGCGTTATCGACCGTGACGGCAAAAACTTTGTTGAACTATATAGTGAGGCATAAAGGCCTCTTAATCGTGCGACACGGTGCCTGAACCCGCCAGGTCGATGGGCGCGCCCAGGTATTTGGGCGGCGGGTGCAACAACGTAACGTAAAGCCAATCCTTTACGCGCGCGAAGCTTTCGCGAAACTCATTATACAGATTAGCGTTGCGGGGGTATCCGCTTTGGTCGCTTACAACGCCCACGGCATCCAGTCCCAAGTAACGTGCCACATACACCGCGCGGTAAAGATGAAAGCGCTGGGTTACAATCACAACCATTTGCGCGCCAAAAACTTTCTTTGCGCGCACCATGCTCTCATAGGTGGAAAACCCCGCATGATCCAAAAAGATATCGTTTAAGGGTACGCCGGCGGAAAGCGCGTAGGCCTTCAGAGCGTTTACCTCGTCATACTCATGGGTGCCATGGTCGCCTGAGAACAGCAGCTTTTTGCCGCTCTGCGCCTCATACAGCGTAATGCCCCGGTCGGCGCGCTCACGCAAAATGGTACTCAGGCTACCGTTTTTGTATACGCGCGCGCCCAGCACCACCACGGCGTCGGCCTGATAGCCCGCCAGGCTATCGGGCTCGTAAATATACGCGCAGGCCGTGACGATAACAAATGCGTTTACCAGCGCGAAGCAAATGGCAAAAGCAAACGACAGTTTCATGGCGATAGTCATAGCCCGCCGCAGTATGCGCGTATGGCGTATTTGGTTCATAAACGCCAAAGTCGTCATAGCCACAATATATATGCAATGCGGGTAGCCCACAAGGGCGCGGCGCGGATGTTTACAAAATTTTAAATTAACATCTCGTAATATGCAAAAACCAAAATTGCCGGGAAGGTACGCGCGAACGCGCGCCTATGTTCTCTCCATCGTCCGCAGGCGCTTGACAATGCCCCCATGTATGTGGTAGACCGAAGGGGATGGCGGAAGTCATGCATACTATGCTTTATTTGCCGCCACCGGAATTGCAGATGATCGTAATGTAAGGAGGTATTTCTATGAGGATCAAAAACATCAACAACCCGCAGCGTTTTTTTGAGGTGCTGAGCCAGTGCAAGGGCCGTGTTGAACTCGTCACATCCGAGGGCGACAGGCTGAATTTAAAGAGCGCGCTTTGCCAATATATCGCGCTCACGCAGATGTTTAAAGACGCACGTATAGACGATGTGGAACTGATCATATCCGAGCCGGAAGATTTCAATAAGCTGCTGGAGTTCCTTGTACGCGGGTAGAGTAAAGTCGCGCGGTGAGAACCCCGAAGCCCGCCCAATGCGTTTTGTGCGGGCTTTTTTTGCTTAGGTAACCGCTGATTAATTCGAGCAGAAGGCTTTGCCGGATCTTATTCACGCAATGATTACTTGGTGTTTGCCAGCCACCCTGCGGGATGATATATTTAGTATATATTAACTAACAGGAGGATCGGCCGTGAAGCTAAGCGATATAGTGGAAGCGCGCGAACGCATTCAAGCCCATATACGCAAAACGGACATTACGCAGATGAGCTTGCCCGGCGGTGAGCTGTATCTCAAGCTTGAAAATCTACAGGCCACTGGCGCGTACAAAGTGCGCGGGGCGTTCAACTGCATGCTGCAGCTTTCAGAAGAGCAAAAACACGCCGGAGTCATCGCGGCATCTGCCGGCAACCACGCGCAGGGCGTTGCGCGGGCCGCGCGCGAACTTGGCGTGCATTGCGCCATTGTCATGCCGGCGGGGGCGCCCCTATCCAAGGTGGCGGCCACGAAGCATTACGGCGCGCATGTGACATTATCCGGCAACGGCTACGACGAGGCTTACGCCCACGCGCTGGCGTTGTCAAAAGGGAGCGGCGCCACGTTTATACACCCCTTTGACGACGAGCGCGTGATAGCCGGCCAAGGTACGATCGCGCTCGAAATCATAGACGCCGTCAACCCCGCGCAGATCATTGTGCCGATAGGCGGCGGCGGACTCGCGGCGGGGGTGGCGACGGCCGCAAAGGGGATTAACCCGCAGATACGCGTGATTGGCGTGGAGCCCGCGAACGCCGCTTCCATGAAGGCATCTATAGCGGCGGGGCGCATCATCACGCTGATTTCCACGAACACCATTGCCGACGGCATTGCGGTAAAAACGCCGGGTGATGTAACCTACCCCATCTGCCGGGATCTTTTGGATGATATCGTAACGGTGGGCGACGACGAGATCGCGCAGGCCATATTGCACCTGCTGGAAAAGGGCAAAATCGTAAGCGAAGGCGCCGGCGCCGCTGCTATCGCGGCGGTGCTAAACAAAAAGATCGCACTTACGGATGACGGCCCCACGGTGGCCATATTGTCGGGCGGCAATATCGATGTGAATATGATTTCGCGCATCATCAATAAGGGTCTGCTGCGCACCGGCAGAATGGTCAGCATACATACTCTGCTATCCGATAAGCCCGGCCAACTGGCAATGCTTTTATCCATCATATCGGGCACGGGCGCGAATATACTCACCGTACAGCACGACAGGATCTCCGCCGATATGGATATTACACAAAGCGCCGTTGCCGTCAGCGTAGAAACGCGGAATAACCGCCATGTGTTTGAAATACGAAGCATGCTGGAGGATATGGGCTACCGCCTGTTATAACCGGCTGGTCAATAGCCTGTTTATTAAACGGCCGACAGGCGCGCAGGACATCCCTGGCGGCGTTTTTATCAATTTTAGATTATGACTATCAAAAAAAGCATAGTAGGATAAAATAGAAAGAAAAACACAGGCGGTGAAGGAGTGGCGCAACAGGAAGCAATGAACCTGATGGAATTCATGGAAAGGTACGACATAGAGGAAAAGTGCCGGGAATATCTGTATGGGCTACGATGGGATGAGTTTTGCTTCCGCTTTAATCGCCGCCGCCGGGTTGATCAGCTATTTGCCCGTACCCTTATAGCTTGCCCTGTCGCCAAACCTTTTCCACGTTATGCTTTGGTGTGATAGTCATATTTGGTAATTGGGATAGTGGCAATTGTGTATTTGATTGTTCGAAAGAGAAACAATCCCAAGGTATCTCCCGGCAATCCCGAATATTCCAACAAAAACGGGGACTCATCTGAAAGACCGAAGAAACTCGGAGGCGCACTGACAAAATAAACATAAGCGTTTTTCATCTCCGATTCATCTTGCATTGCTAATATGGCAGCGTTAGGAGGTGCGGACTATGCGTATACTTGTCGTTGAAGACAATGTTCAACTGAACGGGCTTGTCGTGAAAAAATTGAAATCTGAAAACTACAGCGTGGACGCTTGCCTGCGCGGCGACGACGCTGCGGACTATATCGCCTGCGCGGAATATGACGCGCTGATTCTCGACGTCATGCTTCCGGGCAAGAACGGGCTGGACGTGCTGAGAGCAATGCGGGCGAAGAACAATAGGACGCCGGTTCTTCTTCTGACGGCGCGCGACAGCGTAAGCGACAGGGTCGGCGGGTTGGACGCGGGCGCTGATGACTATCTTATTAAGCCTTTCGCCTTTGACGAATTGATGGCCCGTGTCCGCGCTTTGATACGTCGCGGGGCGAACGCGGCTGGCGAAGTGTTCACAGCGATGGATTTGACCGTGGATTGCGCGTCCCGCAGGGTCGTGCGGGGTAATCGGGAAATCGAGCTGTCTTCGCGGGAATTTGCCATACTTGAATATCTGATACGGAATAAAGGCATTGTCCTTTCCCGGCACACGATAAGCAACCATGTTTGGAACTACGACTACGAGGGCGAATCAAACATCATCGACGTATACATCCGCAATCTGCGCAGAAAAATCGACGACACGGAAGAAATGAAGCTGATTCATACCGTGCGCGGGACAGGGTATGTCCTGCGGGAGAGCGCATGAAAAAGCTGCCGATGAAAATCAAAATCGCTCTTTTGTTTACACTGCTCATGACAGTCGTCATTTCCGCCGCTTTCTTTATCCTGCTTTATGTGGGCCGGCAGATGGTGGTGAGCGCCACACAGAATGATCTGATTGAGATAGTCACCGAAAGCAGGACGGACATAGAGTATGAGTACGGCGTCCTTGACTTTGACGACGACTTGAAATACTACGAAAACGGCGTGTCGCTTTCCGTGTATAACGAAGCCGGGCAGCTCATCTATGGGAGGCAACCGGAAGGCTTGACACCTTCGGATTCTCCTCTTTTCCATGCCGAAATGCGCGTTATCGGAGAAAGTCCGCAAAGCTACTATGTTTATGATATGAATTACCGGCAGGATGGCTACGGCGCTCTATGGGTTCGCGGCGTACTGCCCACGGAGAGCGCCGACACCGCGTTTGCCGCCTTAATGCGCCTGGTGGTTGTGATATTGCCCATCCTTGTTGTAATTGGAGCGTTCGGGAGCTACTTTGTCGCTGTCGGCGCATTGAAACCCGTCAAGCGAATCGCTCAAACCGCAGAAACCATTACGGCAGGCGGCGACCTGTCCAAGAAAATCGGAATGGATAATGGCAGAGATGAAATTTACTCTCTGGCGGCTGCATTTGACCGGATGCTGGAACGTTTGCAGGATGCGTTTGACAGAGAGCGCCGGTTCACCTCTGACGCCTCGCATGAACTCAGGACGCCCGTCAGCGTGATTATCTCGCAATGCGAATGCGCCGTGTCAAGCGCAAATTCTTCGGAAGAATTCCAAAGCGCGATAGAAATTGTTTTGGAACAGGCACGGCAAATGTCCACTCTTATCTCCTGTCTGCTTTCCTTTGCGCGAGCCGATAAAGGGGGCGCGGACTTCCACAAGGAGACTGTGGATTTGAGCAGACTTGCCCGCAGCACAGCGGAGCAGGCCGCAGAAATCGCGGCGGATAAGGAAATAAACGTCGAAACGGATATTGAGGACGGCTTGACGGTATCCGGCGACGAGACGCTTTTGATAAAGATGATGTGGAATCTTCTCGAAAACAGCGTCAAATACGGCAGGCGTGGCGGCAATGTACATTTCACGCTGCGAAACGAAAACGAAACCATCATCGGCGAGATAAAGGATGATGGTATGGGCATGGCCGCTGAAAACCTTGAGAAGATATGGGAGCGTTTCTACCGGGTTGACGAGTCCAGAAGCGAGATCGGGTTCGGACTTGGGCTTCCGATGGTAAGGTATATCGCCGAGACGCACGGAGGCAATGTGTCGGTAAAAAGTGTATCGGATTTCGGCAGCGTTTTCACATTCAAATTGCCAAAAACAACTGAATCTTTCATCTCCCATTCATCTTGGGCGGGTAGAATAAAATTGTGATATGAAAATCACAAATAAATAACCTGTTTTGAAAGGATGGGTGGCGATATGAAAAAGGGAATGTTGATAGCGATTGTCTTCGCGTTGATTGCGCTTGCGGGTTGTGCTCCGCACAGCACGGGAATATCGGGAGATAACACGCAGTCTCAAACATCAGATTCATTGGATATCATCGGCGTACAGGAGAATGCAAATGCGGCTGAACCCAAAACCGTAAACGCAGACGCTCAGGCAGTACAGACTGCACAGGCCGCCGCTCCAATGGGTTCAAACACCGACATCGGCGAGGCAAAGGCAAAGGAAATTGCGCTTGACCACGCAGACTTAAAAGAAACCGATGTCGTTTTTGTCCGCGTTCATTTGGATTACGATGATGGCTGGCGCGAATATGAGGTGGAGTTTTACAGCGGGAATGTCGAGTATGATTACGACATCGACTCCGTTTCCGGGGAGATTCGCTCCTACGACAGAGACGCGGAGTATTATGTCCCGACTCCGCCGAAAACCGACTCGCAAAACGCCGCCGACATCGGCGAGGCAAAGGCAAAGGAAACCGCGCTTTCTCATGCGGGCTATACCGCCGATAAGGTTCAGCGACTGAAAGCCGAGCGAGACTATGACGATGGACGACTTGAATACGAAGTGGAATTCTATGTCGGAAACATTGAGTACAGCTACGAAATCGATGCCACAAACGGAACTGTTCTCAATTACGAAGCTGAGCAGAACGATTGACAGTTTCAAAGGCTTGCCGGAAAACAACGCATCAAAATCTCTGTCAATGTTTTGGTTGTGGATGAGTGAATTGAGTGAGGGGTAATTGTCACATGCAGAATGAAGGTCTCCCCGTAACAGAGACTGTAAGGTATCAACCCACTCGCTTCGCTCGATCCATGCGTGAAAAATTGTTTTTCATCGCCTGTACATGCCGCCGCCCCGCGGGGGCATGACGTAAGGGACTGCTGCGCTTTGCTTGGCGCTACAGCCCCTTGACGTTTGGGTGGCGGAGGCGGAGGGATTCGAACCCCCGTGACGTTGCCGTCAAATGGTTTTCAAGACCACCGCGTTATGACCACTTCGCTACGCCTCCAGATTGAGAAGTTTTCGATTATCAAGGTTAAAAAACGGTTTTCAAGATCGCTCCGTTAAGACCGCTTCGATATCCCTCTGCGTTGGCCGTGATGGCCGCGTTGGTGTATCTGCGTATGAAACGCCAACATTTGCCACTGAATTATAGCAAACTGGCGACTTTCCTGTCAACGCATCGCATTGCCCCAAAAAATAACCAAAAAATTTTTCTTGTGAAATCTCCTCTAAAGTCTCTTGCCCATATTGACATCAGGGTAGGACGCAACTACAATATATAGTGTTG
>JAISXK010000107.1 GCA_031270585.1 Clostridiales bacterium
CTGGATGGTTTGGCGTCCGGCGTAACGCTTACCTATTCGATTACGATGTCTATTATATTCCTGCTGCTATCTTCCGCAAAGCTTACTGCGGGGCGGCAATACCACAGCGTAAACCTCGAGGGGATGGCGGTGTTTGCAGCGTCCGTAACGGGCGCCTGCCTTGGGTTTTTACGATATAATTCTTACCCGGCGCGTGTGTTCATGGGTGATACGGGCGCGCTGGCACTCGGCGGAGCGGTGGGCATGATGGCGCTCACAAGCCGCGCGGCGCTGCTCTTGCCCATTATGGGTATTTGTTTTGTGGCGTCGGCGGTCAGCGTGATCATACAGGTGGGCTCATACAAGCTGCGGAAAAAGCGCGTATTTAAGATGGCGCCTTTGCACCATCACTTTGAGCTCAAAGGCATACCCGAAACAAAAATAGTTACAATGTATATGATTGTAACCGCAGTGGCGTGTATGTTGTGCCTGCTGGCATTTGTTTAGACTCCAAGCCGTTCCGGGCGGGTTCCATTTCAACGATTCTTGTTGGCGCTTGGCGTAGGAGTGGAACGGTCGGGTGTTTGAGGGAGGGCAGCGGCTCTACTGCCTCAAACATCTGCCGCCCAGAACGGATTTTTTAATTATACTGTAAAAACGATACAATAAACAGTGCTTTTGCGCAAAAATATTACAATTTCCACCGAAAGGGCGGTATAGGACGATTGAAAACGGCGATGATTGTGGGTATGGCGCGTTCGGGCGTGGCCAGCGCAAAGCTGCTGAGCCAAAATGGCTGGCGCATAGTGCTCAACGACACCCGCGAACAAATTGAAGGCTTGCGGCAGGCGCTTGAAGGCGTTTCCTACACCGCCGCGCTGGGAGAAGACCCCATCCGTCTCCTGGATGGGGTATGTATGCTGGTGCTAAGTCCCGGCGTATCGATGTTTCAGCCCTTTGTGGAAGAAGCCAGAAGCAGGGGTATCGAGGTGATAGGCGAAACGGAGTTGGGCTACCGTTATGCCAAGGCTGAATTTGTGTGCATCACGGGCACAAACGGCAAAACCACCTGCACGGCGCTTGCGGGCGAGGTGGTAAAGCGCACCGGCAGGCACACGTTTGTGCTGGGCAATATCGGCACGCCCATAACCGAACAGGCAGACCAGACGCGGCCCGGCGATATCGTGGTGGCGGAAACCGCCGCCCTGCAGTTGGAAGGAAACGAGAAGTTCCACGCGCATGTGGCTGCGGTTACGAACGTCACCGAGGATCATCTTGATCGCTTTCTCACCATGGATTACTACATCGCCTGCAAAAAGAAGATATTCCTCAACCAGACGCGAGAGGATTATGCCATACTGAATTACGACGACCCCATTACGCGCGGCATGGCCGGCGATACGAGGGCGCAGGCGCTATACTTCTCGCGTAAAGCAATCCCGGCACAGGGCGTATATTTGCGGGACGGCATTATAAAATACAGCTGGCGGGGCCGGGAGGGCGTCCTTTTCCCCGCGCATAAGCTTTTGATACCCGGCGCGCACAACATAGAAAACGCCATGCTCGCTGCGGCGGTAGGTTTGGTGGAAGGCGTGGCGGACACGGATATTGCCGATGTGCTGACGCGTTTTGCGGGCGTGGAGCACCGCATAGAATATGTCTGCGAAAAAAAAGGCGTGCGCTATTTTAACGACAGCAAGGGAACAAATCCCGATTCCACCTTTATGGCGGTAACGGCTATGAGCGCGCCTACCGTGCTGATATTGGGCGGGTATGATAAGCACAGTTCGTTTGATAAGCTTTTTGCCTACATCAAACAATCAAACAAAATCAAAGATGTCGTGATATTGGGCGAAACGGCGGATAAGCTGAAGGATGCCGCGCGAGAGGCCGGTTTTAGCGCCGTACACCTCTCGGAAAGGGGCTTTAGGGATGCGGTTGTGATGGCGCGCGATTTGACGCGGCCCGGAGACGCGGTGCTGCTCTCTCCCGCGTGCGCAAGTTGGGATATGTTTGAAAACTTTGAAGAGCGCGGCAGGGTATTTAAAACGATTGTAAACGGGTTTGAGGGATAAAGCCTATGCGCCTGGCATAGTATGAAAAGCGGCGTATTTTGTTGAAAGGCCGAGATATGGAAACCATAGACGCGAAAAAAAACAGGATAAGAGAAGGGACGAAAGTAAAGCCCGGCAAGATGGATTTTCCCATATTCATCGTCGTGTTGGCGCTTTGCGCCATAGGGCTTGTGATGGTGTTTTCGGCAAGCTATTATTCCGCTGCGGATAAAATGCAGGACGGGTTGTATTTTGTGCGTAAGCAGGGCCTGTATTTGCTCGTGTCACTGCCCATCATGCTGCTGTTTACCAGAGTGGATTACCACGTGATGGAGCGCTTCAGGCTGCCCATATTGCTGGTATCCATCGTACTGCTCGTGGCGGTGCTCCTTATAGGCGAGGAGGCAAACGGCGCTACCCGCTGGCTGGTGCTCAAGGGGTTGAGCGTACAGCCCTCCGAGGTGGCGAAGTTCGGGCTGATTATCTACATGAGCGCCTTTATGTCTAAAAAGCAGCATTTGATGAAGAGCTTCTTAAAGGGCGTCGTCCCTATGCTGTGCGTCATGGTGGTGATATGCGGGTTGGTTATGCTGCAGCCTAATATGTCTATGGCGGTCATCATCGGTATGATGGGCATTATCATGCTGTTCGCGGGCGGGGCGGATTATAAGCATGTGGCGCTCCTGATACTATGCGGCATCGGCGCGTTTGTGCTGCTGGCCATCATCGCGCCCTACCGCATGGCGCGCCTGGCTTCCTTCACAGACCCCTGGCAAGACCCAAAGGGCGACGGCCATCAGCTCATACAATCCCTTTACGCGCTTGGATCGGGGGGAATATTCGGGCGGGGGCTCAACAATTCCCGCCAAAAGCTTTTATACCTGACCTATGGCGAGAGCGATTTTGTTTACGCCATCGTGGGCGAGGAGCTTGGATTTATAGGCGCCGGTATCATATTGCTGCTGTACGCGTTTGTGGTATACCGCGGCATGCGCGTTGCGCTGCGCTGCAAAGACCGCTTCGGAAGCATGCTGGCGGCCGGCATCACCAATGTATTTGCCCTGCAGGTGCTTGTAAACGTGGGGGTTGTTACGGGCGTTATGCCCACCACCGGCCAGGCGCTGCCCTTTATCAGCGCCGGCGGCAGCTCGCTATTGATATTTTTAAGCGCCATGGGCGTATTGCTGAATATATCGCGCCATGTGAACGATATGTAGAGCGCTCTGCGGCTTGGCGCGGGTGCGCGAGCCGCGGGTGACGTTTTTCCTTCCGGATGCATAAGATGAAATTGTTCCCATGCCATCCGGAGGTGAAGGTTGATGTCCGTAATAAAAGTGGCGGGCGGGGCGCCGCTTCATGGCGAGCTGTATGTGCCCGGCGCAAAGAATGCCGCGCTGCCGATTATGGCGGCGTCGTTGCTTTCCAAAGGGCCCGTGCGTTTGGCGGGTTGCCCGCGGCTGAGCGATGTGAAAAACATGATTACGCTGATGCGCGCGCTGGGGTGCGTTATCCGCTGGGACGACGATGTGCTGGAGATAGACCCGCGCCAGGCGCAGTTTTACGAATTGCCGGAGCAGTTGAGCAAAACGCTGCGCTCCTCCATATTTTTATTGGGGCCTATGGTAGCTAGGTTTAAAAGGGCTGTGGCTACGTTTCCGGGGGGCTGCGACATTGGGTTGAGGCCCATTGATCTGCATGTGTCGGCGTTGCGCGCGCTGGGGGTAAAGATTGAAGAAGAGCACGGCGTCATCAACTGCCGGGGCGCGAACTTAAAGGGCGCGCATATTTACCTGGATTACCCCAGCGTGGGCGCCACCGAAAACGCCATGATGGCGGCGCTGGCCGCCAAGGGGGATACCGTAATACATAACACCGCGCGCGAGCCGGAGATAGCGGATCTGCAGCTGTTTTTGCAAAAGCTTGGGTATACCGTGCGGGGGGCCGGCAGTTCCGCCGTGCATATTACGGGATCGAAATGCGCGCAAACCTGCGAGCACCGCATCATTGCGGATCGGATCGTGGCGGGCACCTACCTGTGCGGCGCCGCAATGACCGGCGGGGACGTTACCATGCGGGGCATCGCCCCTGAGCAGATGGGCAGCGTGATTGGCAAACTGCGTGAATGCGGCTGTACTGTGCGGCAGGGCGACGCGTATGTGCGTGTGCGCGGCCCCAAACGGCCGGGTGAGATCAAACGCGTTGAAACCATGCCGTATCCGGGCTTCCCTACAGATATGCAGGCGCAATTTTTTGCCCTGTGCAGCGTGGCGCAAGGCGTCAGCATGATTGTGGAAAACGTGTTTGAAAACCGCTACAGGCATGCGGCGGAGCTGGCGCGCATGGGTGGCGTGAGCGCCGTAAACGGAAGAATAGCCGTGATACGCGGAGTGGATCGGCTGATGGGCGCCAGCGTAACGGCATGGGATTTGCGCGGCGGCGCGGCGCTGGTGCTGGCGGGCCTGCGTGCCGAAGGGGAAACAACCGTATGCGGCGTGCGGCATATCGACAGGGGCTATGCGTGTATTGAGGATGATTTAAAGAGCCTTGGCGCGCAGATTTGCAGAGCGGAAGGGTAAGGGGAAGAGCGGCATGACCGGTCAAGGCGGCAAGAAAGGCGGTACGGGCCCGCGCGACGAGCGGGTTTACGCGCCCACCCATCGCGCCGCCACAAGCGCGTATGGGGCGGACAGGCCCGCGCGCGCTGCTGCCGCGCAAGGCGCCGCCGGTATAAAGAAAAAGCGCACGCAATCTTCGGCGCAAGCTCACGCCCCCGTCCCGTCACGCGAAACCCCCGCGCAAACGCGGCGCGCAGCCGCCAAGGCGGCCGGCGGGTCAACGCGGATAGCGGCCGGTGAAGCGCGGCAGCCGTCAGCACGGCAGCCGCAAACGCAGCCGTCGCCCGCGCGGGGGTCAAACGATATTTCGCGCGAGGCGTACTTGCTGGAGCAATACAGGGTGGAACGGCGGGCGAAAGCAAAGAAAAGCGGATCCCGGCCGCCTCAAGGTTATGATACCATACACCGCCTGGAGCCTCTGGAAAAGCCGAAGGAGAAGCGGAAAAAAGCCGGCAAAAAAAAAGAACCCATGCCGCGAAAAAGGCTCCTGTCCATTTTGATAACGGTTGTGGCGTTGTCCGGCGCGCTCGCGGCGTTCTACTTTGTGTTTTTGCTGGAGGATATCGTCGTTGATGGAAACAACCAATATTCCGACGAGAGCGTAGCGTCGCTTTCGGGCCTTGTTACGGGCAGGCATCTATATCTGTTAGACCTTAAAAAATGTCGGGAACAGATAGAGTCCGAACCCTATATAGATGTGCTTGAGGTTTGGCGCGAGTTGCCGCGCACCGTGCACATTACCATGCGCGAGCGCGAGGAAGCGGCGGCCATCAAGGTATCCGGCCGCGATGTCGTCATAGATATAGACGGACATGTGCTGGCCATTACCGATGGTGCGGATAAGGCGGATCTGCTACAGGTTTACGGCATATCGCGGCTGGGCTTTCAGGTAAACCAAAACCTTTTCGCCAACAGTGACTTGCAGGTGCAATCGCTGCTGCTGATATTGGAGCAGCTGCGGCAAAACGATATGCTGCGCGATGTGCAAAGCGTGGATCTGGCCAACCCCCTGCGCATCACCATGCTCACTGCGGAGGGTCTCGCCGTGGTGCTGGGGGAATCCGGAAACATGCAAGAAAAGATGCGCCTCTTTAAAGAGACGCTGCCCTCGCTGCGCGCGGGCGGCAACAGCAGCGGCACACTGAATGTCAACGTGAAGGGCGGGCCGGTATACACGCCGCCCGGCGTTACTCCCGTTGAAAAGCCTGATGACGCGGAAAATCCCAGCGGCACATCCGTGCCGCCGGCCACGCCCACGCAGGCCACGCCCACGGCATACAGGTAAAACAAAGTCGTCTGTGGGCAATGCCGCGCGCAAAAAGAAAAAGAAAATATGCGGAACATTTTGTGCTTTTGTTGCGCTGTACACACTAAATATGGTATATTAACTGTAATATACTCGTTATATATGCGCGCGCGATTGCATGTGTTGCGGGGAAGCGTGCGGCCGGATAGTTCTTTGCTGTTATACGAGTGGGAGGAATGATTTTGAGGCATGCGGTTGTTTTAGATATAGGCAGCTCAAAAATTGTTACATTGTGCGCGGATCGTGTGGGCAACGACGGCTTACGGGTATATGGCGCGGATATTCGCGCCCATGCCGGCTTCCGCTTTGGAAAACTGCTGGATGCTGAAAATTTGAAACGTACCGCAGTGGAAACGCTGCTGGCGGCGGAAAGGGAATGCGGCTTCCGCTTTAAAGAGATTACCATAGCGGCGCCCGCAGCGTTCACGCGGGTACTCGTAAAAAAGGGCAGTCTTAAACTTTCCAGCCAGCCAAAACGCATAACCGGCGCGGATATCGACATGCTAATCAATACATCCATGCCCAAAGAGCCGCCCGAGGGCTTCTGCCTGATACACAGCACGCCCTTTTCTTACACGCTGGATGGGAAAAAACGCTACGGCCTGCCGCAGGACGCCATGGCCGCCAAATTTGAGGCGGAGGTATCGCATGTATATGTGAGCACAGCGTTTCTGGAACCAGTAAAGGGCGCCATCAAATATGCGGGCATGCAGCCCGGCGTATGCGTCAGCGCCGCGCTGGCCCAGGCTCTGATGGTCATACCCGAAAAAGCCAGAAACAGGCCCGCCATCCTGCTGGATGTGGGATATACGAATACGGATGTTGTGATTGCGTTACAATCTGCTATAATAGGGCAAGATGTAATCGAATCGGGCGGTTATCATTTGGCTTCCGATTTGGCCTACGGCTTTACCGTGCCGCTCTTATCCGCAGAGAAGGTAAAAAGGCGCTATACCTTTTCGCTGGATTATCAGGACAGCACCGAGCTTATCCGCACCCCGGAGGGCACGCGCAGCGTCGACCGGGCGCAGGTGCGGCAGATTATTGAGGCGCGCGCGGGCGAGCTTTGTTTCATGATAGACGACGCGCTGCGCGAGCTCAACGTAGACGTTGCGGCAGGGCCGATCATATACCTGACGGGCGGCGGTATCGCCATGATGAAGGGTAGCCGCGAATACCTTCAGGATATGCTGGGCATCCGCATAAGAAAGGACATGCCCTGGATGCCGCGTATGAACTCGCCCAATTACGGCAGCGTATTTGGCGCTATGGAGTTTATATTGCACGCGGGGGCCGACACTGCCCTGCAACCACTGGAAGGCGGCGTTTTCAGCAGGTTGAAGGGGTTGTTTCAAAAATAATTAAACTTGCCTTATATAAGGGGGAAGCGGAATGCTGGAAATGGATTTTGAAAGCGGCCAATTCGCGTCGATTAAGGTGGTTGGCGTAGGAGGCGCCGGAAACAACGCCGTAAACCGCATGATACAATACGGTTTGCGCGGCGTTGAATTTGTCGCCATCAATACGGACAAGCAGGCGTTGTACTTATCCCGCGCGAACCTGAAAATCCAAATCGGGGAAAAGCTCACAAAGGGCCTTGGCGCAGGGGCGGATCCGGAGATCGGGCGCAAAGCGGCCGAAGAAAACCAGGAGCAAATTACCGACGCGCTAAAAGGCGCCGACCTTGTGTTTATCACCGCCGGTATGGGAGGCGGCACGGGCACGGGCGCCGCGCCTGTCGTGGCCGATTGCGCGAAGGATATGGGAATATTGACCGTGGGCGTCGTAACAAGGCCCTTCAAGTTTGAAGGCAAGGTGCGCGCGCGCAACGCTGAGTTGGGTATAGAAAACTTAAAGCCCGCCGTGGATACGCTTATCACCATACCCAACGACCGCCTGTTGGATGTAGTAAAAGCATCCAGCCTTGTGGAGGCGCTGCGTGTCGCAGACGATGTGCTGCGCCAGGGCGTGCAGGGCATCAGCGACCTGATAGCCGTGCCCAGCATGATCAATCTCGACTTTGCCGATGTAAAATCCGTCATGAAAGAAAAGGGCATGGCGCATAGGGGCATCGGCACGGCATCAGGAGACAAACGCGCGCTGGAAGCGGCGCGCCAGGCGGTGGAAAGCCCCCTGCTTGAAACCACCATAAACGGCGCCAAAGGCGTGCTGATGAATATCACGGGCGGGGAGGATCTTGGCCTGGCCGAGGTATACGAGGCCGCCGAGCTGATACAATCAACGGCCGATCCCGACGCCAACATCATCTGGGGCGCCGGTATCGATGATGA
>JAISXK010000092.1 GCA_031270585.1 Clostridiales bacterium
TGCGGGTCATGGCTGTTCCTCCCCTTTCGGTAGCTGGCTGCCATTTCAGGCCCTTTAGCTTTGCGTCGCCGCCTTTCGGCGGGTTTGCCTTTGTCGTTTGGGTAATTGCCTAAGCATAGCGTTTATCTATTTATAAACCGCCGCCGACGGTTAAAACAGCGCTATATTCCCCGCTTGTTTTCACGTAGCTGCTCAAGCTGTGTAAAGTTATGCCTACATACATGCCCCTTGAGCGGCAACAGGCGCTCGTGTATGGCGTCGATAATCCAGTGCGGTTGCGGGAAGAACGCGTCCTCCAGTTCGTGCGCGGGCGTAATCCAGTTTTTCGCGCCCACGACGGTGGGCGGCGCATCCAGGTAATCAAAGCACAATTCTGTGATATTGCTGGCCATACCGCGCATGACGGAGTTGCGCTCGCAGGCGTCGCCCACCAGCACGATGCGGCCGGTTTTTTTTACGCTTTCCATCACCTTTTCGTAGTTGAAGGGTACGAGCGAGCGGGCGTCTATCACCTCGGCCTCCAAGCCGTAGATCCGGCTAAGCTCTTTTGCGGCGTCCAGCACGCGGTACAGCACCGCGCCTATGCTCAGTATGGTAACGTCGTTTCCCGCGCGTTTGATATCGGGCTCGCCCAGGGGTATCTCATATTCATCCTCGGGTACGCCCGCGCTATAAAACTGCTCGCCCACGTCGTAAATACGCTGGCTCTCTAAAAATATAACGGGGTCGGTACCGTTCAGGGCGCTTTGCATAAGCCCCTTTGCGTCGTATGGCGTCGCCGGGAAAACCACTTTCAACCCCGGTATATGCGACACGAGCGCCGACCAATCCTGACTGTGCTGTGCGCCATATTTTGAGCCTACGCTCATGCGCAGCACCACGGGCATCCGCAGCATGCCGGCGCTCATAGATTGCCACTTGCTCAACTGGTTAAACACCTCGTCGCCCGCGCGGCCTAAAAAATCGCAATACATCAGTTCCGCCACGGCCCGGCCGCCGCACATGGCATAGCCTACGGCGGCACCTACAATGCCGGCCTCCGCAATGGGGGTGTTAAATAGTCTGTGGTAGGGCACGGCTTCCGTCATGCCGCGATAAACCGCGAAGGCGCCGCCCCAATCACGCACATCTTCGCCAAAGGCGGCAAGGGTGGGGTCTTCGTAAAATTTGTTGATGATGGGCTCGGCAATGCCGTCGCGCAGTTGATAAAGCCTGTTTTTGCTTATGGGTTTGCCGGTTGCGTCAAGCGCGAAGCGGCTTTTCTTTTTGATTTGCTGTACGCGCGGGCATTCCTCTTTGGGGCAAAGCATCTCGCTTTGACGGCTTGTATCCATGGAAGGTTTGTGGCTGTTGCTGAACATCACTTCGCTTATAAACCGCTCCTCCTTACCAAATATATCGATGCGCGGCGACACCTCGTCGTCTATCGCCAGTTGCAGGTTGCGCAACATATCGGCTTTTACGGCGTTCCAGATCTGGTCAAGCTCCTCGTCGGCGCAAATGCCGCCATCCAACAACTGGTTGCCAAAGGATACGATGGAATCGGCCCTCTGCCAGGAGGCTACCTCTTCCTCCGTGCGGTAACTGCCGGAGTCGGAGGGTGAATGCCCCGCTATGCGGTAGGTCACAATATCCAGCAACACAGGGCCGTTGCGTTTGGCTACGGGCAGCTTGCGCTTGTAGGCGTCAATCACCGCAAGGGGGTTGTATCCGTCCACACGCTCGGCATACAACTGCGTAGGCGATATGCCGGCGGCAACGCGGGCCACGCTTTCATACCCCATGGTTTCGCCGCGAGTCTGCCCGCCCATGCCATAAAAGTTGTTGTTGACGTGGAATATGATGGGCACGCCGTTGCCGCCCTTCCACAGGGTTTTCATCTGATCCATGGCCGCCATCATCATGCCCTCCCAAACGGGGCCGCAGGCCATGGAGCCATCGCCTATGCTGCATATCACAACGCCGTCTTTGTGGTTGACACGCTTGTAGAGCGCCGCGCCCACCGATATGGGGCCGCTGCCGCCCACAATGGCGTTGTTGGGATAAATGCCAAACGGCGTAAAGAACGCGTGCATAGAGCCGCCCAACCCCTTGTTAAAGCCGTTTTTACGCGCGAACACCTCGCACATCATGCCGTATAGCAAAAAATCACGCGCGGTTTCGCGCACGGATTTGCCTGTGTTGACGACATTAAGCGTATGCCCCTCAAAGAAATCCTGCATGATGGATAAAAGCTTGTCGGCGGGCAGCGTTTCCGTCATGCGCAGGCCCTTGGCGAGTATTTCGCCATGGCTGCGGTGCGAGCCGAACGAATAATCATCGAGCGTAAGGTGGTATGCGCCGCCCACATAGGCGGCCTCCTGCCCGATACCGAGGTGGGCGGGCCCCGGGTGCGTATACGCAACGCCCTCATACTTGCCCTGCACCTTGATAAAGTTGAGCATGGTTTCAAACTCGCGAATGTAGCACATATCGCGGTAGATGTTTAAAAATTCTTTCTTTGTGAAGTTCGTCTTTTCATCCCTGGCCCGTTTCTGGTATGTGTTGACCGGGATATCATGAAATTGAATAGTGCCAGTACCGCGCATTTGGGCGGGGTCGATCAGTATGGATTTTGTCATGGCTGCAATCCCTTTCTGCTCTGCTAAAATTGAAAAACCGCTTCACGCAATATTTCCGCTACCGTGGGGTGCGGGAACACAATCTTCTTTACATCCTCAACCTTCAGGCCAAGCGTGATAAACATGCCGGCCGCCACAATGAACTCCGACGAATAATTGCAAAGCGCGTGCGCGCCGCGTATAATTTTGGTACGTTTATCCACTACAAGCTTGCATATGCCGTCTCCGCCCTCGTTTTCCGCCACATACCTGCCTGAAAACCGTAAGGGTATCTTCACCACATCCACGTCGCGGCCCCTTTCGCGCGCGGCCTCTTCGGTTTCGCCCACGCAGGCGAGTTCGGGGTTCGTATAGATCACGGCGGGGATGGCATCATAACACATGGTATCCCGCACTCCTATCATATGGTTCACCGCCACTTCCGCCTCACGGTAGGCGGCGTGCGCAAGCATATATACGCCGTTGACATCCCCGGCGGCGTAAACGCCCGGAATGTTGGTTTGCATATGTTTATCGGTCAATATGGCGCCGCGTTCGGCGACAACACCCAGGCTTTCCAGACCGATATCCGCAATATGGGGCCTGCGGCCCACGCTTAAGAGCACGGCGTCGGCAGTTAGCTCCGTTGTTTCGCCGCATTTATCGAAGCGAACGCTGTTGGCGGTGATTGCGGTAACGCGCGCACCAAGGTAAAACGCCATACCCTTTTTTTCATAGCCCTTTTGCAGTATGGCGGCAAGTTCCGCGTCGGTTTCACCGGCGATGTGATCAAGCATCTCCACTACCGCAACCTGCGTGCCTATAGTATGAAAGTAGGCCGCAAGCTCCAGCCCGATTACACCGCCGCCCACCACTACCAGCCGTCCGGGCGGGTCGGCAAGCGTCAGCGCCTCGCGGCTCGTCAGCACAAAACCGCTTTCAAGCCCTTCCTTTACGCCGGGTATGGGAGGCACGACGGGGGTTGAACCGGTTGCGATAAGCAACCGCCTGCCGTAATGGGTAACGCCTGCGGCCTCCACGGCAAAGCCGGCGTCCGTTTTGCCCTTTATCACGCCAAGGCCGTTCACCACCGTAACGCCGTTGGCCTTCAGAGCGGATTTTACACCGGCCACCAGCGTTCTCACGACCTTATTTTTGCGGGCGAGCACCTTGCCGTGTTCTATCGCGGCGGTAGCCGCTACGCCGTATTTTTCGCCGTGCATGGCGTTATCGTAAATCTTTGCGGAATACAGCAGCGTTTTCGTGGGAATACAGCCCTCGTTCAGGCATACGCCGCCTATATCGCGCCCCTCTATACATAAAACCCGCATGCCCGCATGCCCGGCGCGCTCACCGGCAAGGTACCCCGCCGGGCCGCTGCCCAGCACGATCAAATCATAAAGCATAGCCGCGTTCCTCCTATACAAGCATAGCCGTAAAGCTTTCAAGATATCGCTTCAGTTCCTGCAAAAACCTGGCCGCAGGCGCGCCGTCCACCCCCCGGTGGTCATACGTCAGCGAAAGGCCCATGGCGGGAAATGTTTGCATCGCGCCGTCGACCGTTCTTACGCGCTCCACCGCGCAACCGACGCCAAGTATACCCACCTGCGGCGGGTTGAGTATGGGCGTAAAAAACTCCGTGCCCAGCGCACCCAGGTTGGATATGGTAAACGTGGCGCCCGTAAGCAAATCCGGATTTATATCGCCCGCTTGTGCCTGTGCCGCAAGCGCTTTGGCTTGCTGTGATAGTTCGCGCAGCGATTTCGTGTGGGCGTCAAACAGCGTGGGTACCAGTAGCCCCCTTGGGGTATCCACCGCCATGCCCAAGTGCACATGATGAAATTGTCTAAGCTTATCCTCGTAAAAATGGGCGTTCAGCCCGGGATGCCGCAATAAAACGCGCGCGCATGCAAAAAGCAGCATATCGTTGAGCGTGATGTTGGGCATATTTGCGTCTGTGGCGGCGGCGGTTTTGATCTCTTTGCGCAAACGCAGTATAGAAGTCGCGTCAAACGCCAGTTGGTTGGTAAGCTGCGCGGTGTTTTGTAAGCTCATCAGCATGCCACGCGCCACCACCCTGCGCACGTTGCTGTGCTTTACATCGGTATACGCGCCGCCGCGTTGCTGCGCGGCGGCGGTGCGGGTCGTAGCGGGTGTTGCCTCCTGTTCGGGCGGGGCCTGTTCAGGCGATGCCTGTTCGGGCGGGGCCTGTTCGGTGGCAAAACGGTCTATGGCCAGCACATCGCGCTCGATCACGCGCCCATGCGGGCCGGAGGAATCGGCTTTTGTGATATCAACATGCAACCTGGCGGCGGCAGCGCGCGCGCGCGGTGAATAATAGCGCGGCGCGCCTCCCATTTGACGGGCGGCCGGCCCGTATTTAAGCTCGCTTGCTTCCAGCACAATCACATCATCGGTGTCCTGCCTGGCAACGGGCGCCGCCCCCGCACGGGGGGGCGCATTCGTATAGGGTGGCGCGGCATCCGGCGCGGCGTTAAAAGCCACGGTGGGGAATACGGCGTTGGCCGGTGTTGCGGCTTGTGCCGTTACGGCGTCAGATTCCGGCTTGACCCCGGTCTCGCGCGGATCAAACTGCCGATAGCTTTCACCGGCCCGGCCGATCACGGCGACGGCAATTAAACAGGGCACGTCGTCATCCGTCTCGAAAAAGCGGGCAAGCAAAATTCCATCGACCTTGGCCTTTTCTTCAAAGGAAGCCTTGTCGGTTTCATAGGTGAATAAAATGTCGCCGGCCTGCACAGCATCGCCAGGGTTTTTAAACCATTCCGTGATAATGCAGCTTTCCACGGATTGGCCTTGTCTGGGCATAATAACCGGAACTGCCATGGAGTACCTCCTGATGTTATATTGTATGTTATATGATGTCATATTTTTGTTGTTAACAACCAAACTATGAGTAATATTATAACAATCACGCCACGCAGCGTCAAGGCGCGCGCGGACAAATCACAACTTATAAAAAACAGCTTTCAACCCCTATACCCGGTACGGCAATGATGTGCCGAGAGCGCGCGGCAGGGGAACCCCTCGCCCGGTATGCCATAAGTCATCTATACCTCGCGTTCCCTATTCGGCTACGGTGGGTTTTGGGTATGAAGAAAGCCGAGAGGCTTTTGCCGCTCGGCTTGGGGTGGATAGTATTGAGTTTTGGGTTTAGTAGCCCAAGTCCTCCGCAACCAGAATGACTTTGATTCTGCCCGGAACCATTGAGCGTTTCGTGATGACTATCTGGCCGTAAGAAGTCTCAACGATGTCTGATGGCAGGTCAGCGTTCGGGCGCACTTTCATGTATGTTTTCGGTGCGGCGACTGTTCTAATTCGTTCCAATGCAGCGTCAACGTCATCTGCAATTTTGTTTTGCCCTGCGATAATCAGCACGGTCTTAGGCCCGAAAATCAACGCAGAAACGCGATTGCCGTACCCGTCAACATTCACCAGTTCGCCGTCCAGAGTGATTGCGTTGCTGCCCATGAGGAAAACGTCTGCGCCTAAAGCCTTATGAGCGATTTCGTCCATAGCTCTTGCGCCGTCGGCAACCTTGGGATTCCAGACTTTGATGTCATCGCGCTTTGCGAGTTCTTCCATAAGCCCGATTTCTTCAATCGTCGTCGAACCGCCACATGATACGCTGCTTCCTGATTGGATAAGCTCGA
>JAISXK010000008.1 GCA_031270585.1 Clostridiales bacterium
TTCAAGCAGGACGAGCATTACAGGCAAAACCAATTAATAGCGTATTTGGAGGAAGTGCCCTTTGACCTTATCGTTACCCTATGCGATGAAAGCGGCGCGCGGCTGTTTTATCCAAAGGACCGGTTGCCCAATCTGCGCTTTTTAAATTATCTGACGGGCTATATAAAAGACGCCCATAAGCGCCTGCCCTACAGGGATATCCATAACCGCGCTATCGACGTGGGGTATCGCGGGTCCGTACAGCCGCTTACGGCGGGCCGCCTGTGTTACGAAAAGCGGCAGATCGGCTGGGCGTTTGAAAAACACGCGAAACGGCGCGGGCTATCTACGGATATCTCAAGCAGACGGAAAGACCGTTTTATGGGCGACGCGTGGTATGCGTTTCTGGGCGGATGCAAGGCGACGCTGGGAACAGAATCCGGCGCAAGTATCGTAGATATTGACGGCGGCGTAGAGCGGGAGTATGAGGCGTTTAAAAAGCAATGCCCGCGCGCCACGGATGAAGAAGTTTTAAAGCATCTGGAGAGGTATGAAGGTGGGCCGCAATACCGCGCCATTGCGCCGCGGCACTTTGAGGCGGCGGCCTGCTTTACCGTACAGGTGATGTATGAAGGGTATTTCCAAGGGATTTTTCAGCCAAACAGGCATTACATCCCGCTCAGGCGGGATTACGGCAATGTGGACGAGGTGATAGACAGAGTGCTTGACGAAAAGGAGCGGCAGCGCATCACAACCTGCGCGTATGAGGAGATCATATGCAATCCCGCCTACGGTTATGAAGCGTTTGTCCGCCGGTTTGATAAAAAAATATATGAACTATTAAAAGAGAAGATGTGAACGCGTTGCGTCATGTACATTTCCGGGCTTTTATGCTATACTTCTTAACCGGCGCGATGCGCTCATTTGACAGGTAAGGCAAAGGGGGGTACGAATAAATTTATGAACATATTCATTACGGGAGGGGCCGGCTTTATCGGCTCTCATACCGCAGACAGGCTGCTCGCGCGCGGGGACGACGTGCTGGTGATCGACAATTACGCTACCGGCAGGCGTGACAATTTAACGCCGCGCGCGCGTTTGCGGGTGATAGAGGGCACCATCGCGGATACGCAACTGGTTGAAAAGCTCATGATGGATTTTAAACCCGAGGTCGTCATGCATGCGGCAGCGTCCTATAAGGATCCGGGCAATTGGGCGGAAGATAGCGTCACAAACGTGCTGGGCACGGTGAACGTTGTGAAGGCCGCGCAAAAGGCGGGTGTAAAGCGCGTGATCTACTTCCAAACAGCGCTGGGATACGGGCTTGTTCCCGAAGAGCAGCCCATCACCATCACCCATCCTATCAAGCTTGAGGGCAGCAGTTACGCCATCAGCAAAACTGCGGGGGAAGCGTATATCGCGCTAAGCGGCCTGAATTATATCTCCTTTCGTCTCGCGAACGCCTACGGCCCGCGCAATCTGAGCGGCCCGCTGCCAACCTTCTATCACAGGCTGACCATGGGAAAGAAGTGCTTTTGCATGGATACCCGCCGCGATTTCATCTATGTACAGGACCTTGTGGATGCCGTCGTCAAGGCGGTGGACGGCATGGGCACATCCGGCCCGTACCATATTTCCTCGGGCGCGGATTATTCCATCAAGGAGCTGTTTGACGCGACTATCGCGGCGCTGGGCATTACCCTGGATGAACCCGTAGAGGTGCGGGAGCGCAACCCGGACGACGTATACACCATATTGCTTGATCCGTCCAAAACGGAAAAGGATTTCCAATGGAAGGTCACCACCACACTGGAAGTTGGCGTAAAGGAAGCCATCGATTGGTACAAAACCCATGGCATCACACAAACATATACACATTTGGTTCAATTAAAGGAGTAAATAACCATATGCATATTGCGAATAGGATGATCCTCAAGCTAAAGAAAGCAATTATCAAACTAAAGATGAGCCTCCAATCGAATAAACCGATAGAAATTCCCATACGCACCGACACGAACACCGAGCGATCCGAGGAGTATTGGACGAGGCGCAATGTCACAGAGTTTAAACGATTCACATCTCGAACCGAATCGATAGAGCACTTAGTTGAACGTAATAACGCTTATCCTGGCTATGCCCAATTGATGCCTCTTGATAGTGCCGATGGTAAAATCGTACTGGACTATGGATGCGGGCCGGGACATGATGTTATTGGATTTGCAGAATACTCAAATGCAAAAAAAATCATAGGAATGGATGTTTCCGCATCTGCGCTCGCACTTGCAGAAGAGCGCGTGGCGTTGCATCAGGCAAATAATATTACTTTTATTAAAATCAATGAGGATTTTGAGCGCCTTCCCCTTGACGATAGCAGCATCGATATTATTCATTCTTCCGGGGTCATTCACCATGCGCCGGATATTCACAAAATTCTTGACGAATTTCATCGTATTCTCAAAGATGATGGCTATTGCCAAATCATGGTTTACAATTATGATTCTATTTGGCTGCATTTATTTTGTTACTATGATGCGTGGCTAAAAAATCGTATTTATTACAAAGAGCACTTTGAGCGCAGGGCTGGCGATGATAAACGCAGCCTTTTCCAGGCGCTCGCAGATGATCCAGAGTGCCCAATAGCAAATTGCTATCATGCAGATGAGTTCGTTAAGATTTGCGCGCAAGCAGGCCTTATAGCGGTACACACAGGAAATGCCATATCCACCTCTGAATTGGACATATTTCCTGATCACTTTAATGCCGCATTGAAAAACAAGTACTTCGATCAGGAAAGCCGCGAATTCCTCCAGGAGATCCAGCTCGACAAGGACGGCATCCCCTGCTATAGAGGCCACTACGCCGGCATTGACATGTGCTTTAAAGTAACGAAGGAGTAAATAATACCATGCCATTCACCAACCAAAACCTCCTTGTCATCGGCGGCGCGGGCTTTGTGGGCGCCAACCTAGCAAAGCGCCTGTTAAAAGAGGGCGCGGCCCGTGTTACGGTGGTAGACAACCTGCTCTCCGCAGAGCGGGAAAATCTTCCTGCTGATTCGCGTATAACGCTTATAGAAGGCTCTATTACGGATGACGCCATCCTCGCCCAACTGGAAGACGGCTTTGACTATGCCTTTCAGCTGGCTACCTACCACGGCAACCAAAGCTCCATGGCGGATCCTATCGCCGACCATGACAACAACACCTTCACCACCCTGAAATTCTACGAGCACATCAAGAATTTCAAGCGGCTGAAGAAGGTCGTATACTCCTCCGCAGGCTGCACCGTTGCGGAAAAAACGTTTGATAAGGCGCGCGCGACGGATGAAGACGCGCCGGTGTCGCTGTATCTCGACAGCCCCTACCAGATGAGCAAGATATTTGGCGAGTTCTATTCCAACTATTATTGGAGGGCGTTTGATCTGCCGGTTGTAAAGGCGCGCTTTCAAAACGTGTATGGCCCGGGAGAGGTGCTGGGCGCGGGGAGATGGCGCGGCACGCCCAGTACCA
Organism: Clostridiales bacterium; assembly: GCA_031270585.1. Classification (GTDB taxonomy): domain Bacteria; phylum Bacillota; class Clostridia; order Christensenellales; family CAG-138; genus JAISXK01. The sequence goes on from JAISXK010000008.1 coordinate 3,489, forward strand.
TATGGCGCAATGTGACGCCCGTGTTTATCTATCAGGCGCTGAACGGCATGGCGCTTACGGTGGAGAACGGCGCCGCCACGCGGGATTTTATCTATGTGGACGATATCGTATCGGGCTTGCTTGCCTCTGCGGCAAAGGGCGCGCCGGGCGGCGTATACAACCTCGCGAGCGGAAAAGAGACATCCATATGGGAGCTTGCCGTCCTCATCAACGGGTTGACGGGCAATAAAACCCCCGTCGCCAATGCCGGCAGGCGCGAATGGGATCATTCCGGCAAACGCTTTGGCAGCACTGAAAAAGCAAGGCGGGAACTATGCTTTGAAGCGAAAACGGATATCCGCGAGGGCCTTTCTTTAACCATCGATTGGACGCGGGAGCATATGGATTTTATCAACCGCTGCGTCGAAAAGCACAAACCCCATTTAAACGCCTTACAATAGAAAGGTTAAAGAGGGGCTGCGGCGCGAAGGCGTGGTGGACAATGGCAATAAAAAACGGATGCCCTTAAAAACCGTACCCCTGCATATCTTTTGTAGAAAAGCCCCGCAGCGGCAGTTGCACGGGCCGGCCCTCCCCGGCGGATTTGTAGATGGCCAGCACCAGTTCGAGCGCGCGGCGGCCATCCTCCCCGGTGATATAGGGGGGCCTGTTTTCTTTTATGGCGGCAAGCATATCGGCATATACATACGCGTGCCCATTGCCGTATACGTTTTCTGTTTTTTCACGCAGCCCGTTTTTCAGCGCCGCGTCTTCGGCCTCTTCGCCGGCAAACTCCCAAACGTCGATGGTGTTGCAGGATTTGCCGCCCACCTTTACGGTGCCGTTTTGGCCGAATATATAGAGCGTTTCCTCTAAATTTTCCGGGAACACATTCGTCGTGCCCTCGATTGCGCCTATGGCGCCGTTTTTGAACTTCACCACCGCAAGCCCTACATCCTCGCATTCCAGATACGGGTGAAACTGCCGCCGGGTATAGGCAAACACCTCGTCGATTTCATTGCCCATCATCCAGCGCAGCAGGTCTATGCCGTGTATGGATTGGTTCATCAGCGCCCCGCCATCCTGCGCGCGGGTGCCGCGCCAGGGGGCCTGCGCGTAGTACCCCTCGTTACGGTTCCAGCGCACATGCACAGAGCCGTGAGAGAGCTTGCCAAAGCGCCCGGCCTCCACCGCGCCGCGCAGGTGCTGTATGGATTGGTTAAATCTGTTTTGGTGACAGGCGCACACCTTCACGCCCTTCTCTTTTCCTGCGGCGACGATGGCGTCGGCATCCGCCATGGATAGCGCGATGGGCTTTTCGATGATCACATGGCAGCCGGCCTCCATGCAGGTGAGCGCGATTTGCGCGTGCTTGCCGCTCTCGGTGGCGATGGCTGTAAGCGCGGGAGCCGTTTCGCGCAGCATGATTTTGTAATCGGTATACCGCCGGATAGACGCGTCCGTTTGCAGGTTGTACGCTTGCAGCAGGCCTTCCATACGGGCGGGGTCTATGTCGCAGATGGCGGCGATGGCGAGTTTATTTTCCAGCGCGGCCCTTATGTGGTTGACGGCTATGCGGCCGCAGCCGATTAACGCAAAGCGCATGGCTATCCTCCTAGTAGTTGGTATATGGCGAGCAATGTCTTTTTTTCGGTTTCCCAATTGAATTTTTCCAACACGGCGGCGCGCCCGTTTTTGCCAAGTGCCCGCGCCGCCGCCGGGTTTTCACATAAAAAGCGAAGGGCGCCGGCTACGGCGGCTTCGTCGTCCGGGTCTACGCAGACGCCAAAGCGCAGCGCTTCATTCAGCTTGCGGTGAAAAGGCGTGTCGCTCAACACCACGGGCAGGCCATAAGCCATATATTCGTATACTTTTACCGGCAGGGTATCGATATGGCCGTATTGCCCCTCGTTTTTTATAATGGATACGCCGATGGAAACATGGCGCAGCAACGCCTGCACGGCCCGCCTGTCAAGCACGCCATGGTAGGTTACGTTGGCCCACGCGGGCAGGCTTTCAAGCTCTTTTTTATACGCTTCAGACGCAAACGCGCCGGCTATGTGCAGCGGAACGCCGGCGAGAGCCGCAGACTGCACCGCAGCCGTAATACCCCGCGCGGCGGATAGCCCGCCGATATACGCGGCTTGGCGCGCCCCTGCCCGATCCTTTGGGCACGCGTCCATACGCGCGCAGCCAAGCTCTTGCAAACCGGGGTAGTTGGCAATATACCACACCCGCTTTGCCCGGCCTTTAAAATAGTTTTTGCCATCCACATCACATACGGCAATCACGCCGTCAAGCTTTTTGCATACGCGCGCCTCGTATGTTTTATATGCCCAGGCAATAAGAGGGCGCAGGGGCCCTGGAATCCAGCCCTTCGTTCGTATACCAAGCGCCGGGAACTCGTGGCTGTCATAAATCACACGCTTGCCCCCGCGCATGAGTTTAAGCCCAAAACGCAGCAACTCAGGGTCATGCAGGTGATAGATATGCGCGTCAAGGCTAAGCGCCATACGGTATACCTTCCTGGCAAAGCGCGTCATACGCAGTACGCGCGAAGCGGGGGCGTCTCCCGCGCCCAGCACACGCACCCCGTTTTCCTCAAAGGATTCGCCCGGCGCCACAAGAAACGTATCATACCCCGCCGCAGCGAGGCAGGCGCACATTTTATAGAATATCCGTACATCCCGCGCGGGATGTACGCTTGTCATATGGCAAACCCTGTGAGGGGCATTTTCTTTATTCATCCCAACCGCAATTCATCCCAACCGCAACGCGTCCCAACCGCAACGCGTCCCAACCGCAGCGCGTCCCAACCGCAATGCGTCCCAATCGCGGCGCGTCCCAATCGTACTTGAAGCAAAAGCGCGCCAACCCTACAGCAACTCAATATTCCCGCGGTCGCGCACACGCTTCATGGCGTTGCGGCTATCAAGCACGGGCACGCCGCAATGAGCCAGCAATTCGTAATCCACATTGGTGTGCGCCGTTGTTACGACAAGTATATCATAGGTTTTGAGCGTTTCCATGTCAATACGCGCAAGGCTTCGCGCGCGATGCCCCTTGTGCCTAAATTCCGCGACGAACGGATCGTAATACTCCACCGTGCCGCCCCGCTCTTTTAATATGCGGATAACCTCCAGCGCGGGGCTTTCCCGGTAATCGTCTATATCCTGCTTGTAGGCTACGCCCAGCACGAGCACGCGCGCGCCGTTGAGCGCTTTTTTATGATGGTTGAGTATGCGCCAGACGCGCTCGGCGCAATATTCCGGCATGCGGTCGTTTATGATGGCGGCGCTTTCGATCATAGAGGTATGGAAGCCGTACTCGCGCGCCTTCCAGCTTAAATAATATGGGTCAAGCGGGATACAGTGCCCCCCCAATCCCGGTCCGGGGTAGAAGGGGGCAAAGCCGTAGGGCTTGGTCTTTGCGGCCTCTATAACCTCCCAAACGTTGATGCCCATCCTGTCGCAGAGTATGGCAATCTCGTTGATGAGGCCGATGTTGATGTTGCGGTAGGTGTTTTCCAGTATCTTTTCCATTTCGGCAATAGCGGGGGAGGATACCTCAAACACATCCCCTTCCAGCACGGCGCGGTACATGGCGGATATCACCTCACGCGCGTCCTCGCCAATAGCCCCTACCACCTTGGGGGTATTTTTGGTTTTAAACACCAGATTGCCGGGGTCTACCCGTTCGGGGGAGAAGCCCAAATAAAAATCCCTGCCGCAGACAAGGCCGGAGCCCTCCTCTAAAAGCGGCCTTACCAGCTCTTCCGTCGTGCCGGGGTAGGTGGTGCTTTCAAGCACCACAACGGCGCCGGGGCGCAAGCGCCCGGCTATTTCCATAGCGCTGTTTTTTACATAGCTGATATCGGGCTGCTGGTGGCGATCGAGCGGCGTGGGCACGCATATGGCGATAAAATCCACATCCTTTACAAACGCGAAATCGGTTGTGGCGCTAAGCCTGCCCGCCGCCACGAGCCCGGCCAACTCTTCATCCACCACGTCGCCGATATAGTTGTGGCCCTTATTCACCATATCCACCTTTTCGGGCTGTACGTCAAAGCCGATGGTGCGAAACCCCGCCTTTGCCTTTTCCACCGCAAGCGGCAGCCCCACATACCCAAGGCCCACCACGCCCACGACGATTGTGCGCTCTTCAATTTTTTTCAGCAGCTTTTGTTTCACTTGTAGTTGCTCTCCATATTCTGTATAGTAGGATACTGTTTTACCGATAGAATACGACGCTTATGCCGGCCGCATATCAAAAAGCCGCATAAAAAGCTCCGCCGCCATAAATCCGCTTTCCACCATGCGTTTGGCGTCGGGCGTATCGTTTGCGCCGCGCATGGCCCGCATATCAAAATACGGGGCGCTGCGGGCCTCGTTAAGAAGATCGCGGCAATACGCGGGGTCGATGGCCGCTATCCAATCATCCGTCGGGGCGGGATAGCCCAGTTTGCCGATGCGCCATACTATTTCGTCGGGCATCCTGCCCTGCATATAGCGCCGCAAAATGTACTTCGTATATCCGCCCGCTATTTTGGCTGCGGGCGGCATGTCCGCAGCAATTTCCACAAAGCGGTAATCCGTGAAGGGCACGCGGCTTTCTACGCCGTGGGCCATGGCCATGCGGTCGTCCCAATACAAAAGCCGCGGCAATTGTGTTTGCGTTATTTCCCGCCGCTGCAGTTCGTGTATATTCTTTGGGTAAAGCAGCGCCCGCATCTTCGCGTACGGCAGCGCGCCGCGTATGCGCGGGGTGTAGAGCGCCTTTGCGCGGCGGCGTCTGACGCCATCGCGCACAAGGGGCATATTAAAATAAACGTAATATTTGGCGAGCCCGCCCATCGTCAGCCCCGCGTGCCGCGAGGCATCGCGAAACGCGTGAAAGGCACGGAGCCATTTGCCCTTTTTTATGAGGTCGTGAAAAAAACAGGCGTAATACCGCTCGTACCCAAGCAGGGTTTCGTCGCCGCCCTGGCCGTTGAGCAGCACCTTTATGCCATGGGCGGATACGCGGCTTAGCATATTAAACGCGCCCAATATGGCCAGTGGGGCAAGGGTTTCCGTGTGGTAGATAAGCTCTTCGTATTTCTTCCATATCAGGGTATCGTCCGCCGGAACCCAGTTTTCGGCGCAGCCGGTGTTTTCCACAACCATATGCGCGTACTTGCGCTCGTCGATGGCGGGTCTATTCAGAAAGGCGGTGGTAAAGGCAGCCAAGGTTGCAGGGCTTTTCCCCTGCCGGCGCAGCGCGTCGCACGCGATGGTCACAACCGAAGAGGAATCAAGCCCACCCGAAAGCAGCGCCCCCATGGGCACGTCGCCGCGCAGCCGCAGGCGCACGGCGTCCGAGAGCGCGTTGCCTGCGGCGGCGGCATACGCGGCTTCGTCCTTCTTTGCATACGCGGCGTTGGGATGGGCGGCGGCGAGTTGCCAATAGGCATACTCGTTTACGCTTTGTATGGCCGTATGCGCGCCGTTTAGCCGCACGATAAAATTGTGCCCCGCGCAGACGGATTTGATATCGCGCACGAGGGTGTTTTCATCATAATTTTGCAGCCCGTACACGAGCATGGCGGCAAGGTAGGGCTCGTTCATCACGCGGGGCACAGACGTATCCGCCAGTATCTGCTTAAGCTCGGAGCTTAGCAACAGCTTATCCTGATTGCGGTAATAGTGCAGGGGTTTTTTGCCCAGCCTGTCACGCGAGCAAAAAAGCTTATTTTCCTTCGCGTCCCACAAAATAAAGGCCCACATGCCGTTGAAGCGGGCGACGCAGGATTCCCCCCACGCAAGGTAGGCGTTGAGCAGCACCTCCGTATCGCTGGCGGTAAAAAACGTATATCCTTTCGCTTGCAATTCTTCGCGCAATTCGATGTAGTTATATATTTCGCCATTGTAGGCGACGCAGACGCGCCCGCTTTCGGCCCGCATGGGCTGGTGGCCCGTTTGCGTGATATCGATGATGGAAAGCCGCCTGTGGCCCAGACCCAAAAACGCGCCGCGCGCGCAAAGGTTACGTATATCGGGCAGTTGCGCCTTGAGCGTGGGCAGGGTATCCGCGCCTGCCGCCGCCTGCGCGCAACTATCGATCAGCGCGTAGCCCTCGTCGTCGGGGCCGCGGTGGCGGGCGGCGTTGTTCATATTGATGAGCGTGGGTATATCCACGCCATTTTTTACATCGAGGTATCCGGCTATGCCGCACATGTGCTTCTCCTGTCCGCCCGTATCAAATTTGCCGTAACCCTTCGCGGGTTTTCCTGTATTGTATGCCGCACGCGCCGCACGTTGGCGCGTCGCCGGCGGGAAGCTTTTGGCCGCAGCGGCACATATAGCCGCGCACGCGCGCGGGATTCCCGTATGCCATGGCGTAATCCGGCACGTCTTTGGTAACGACAGACCCCGCGCCGACAAACGCGTATGCCCCGATGATGTGCCCGCACACCACTGTGGCGTTGGCCCCTATGCTGGCGCCGCGCTTTATGAGCGTTTGCCGGTATTCGTGCTTGCGCTCTACAAAAGCGCGCGGATTAAATACGTTTGTAAACACGCAGGAGGGGCCTAAAAACACGCCGTCCTCGCAGATTACGCCGGTGTAGAGCGAAACGTTGTTTTGTATTTTCACGCCGTCGCCCAGCCTGACGCCGGGCGATATGACCACATTTTGGCCTATGTTGCAGTTTTCGCCGATTTCACAATCCTTCATGATATGTGAAAAATGCCAGATATTCGTGCCTTTGCCGATTTTGCAGGGCATATCCACATAGCTGCTCTCGTGTACAAAATAATCGCTCATACGCCAGGCTCCAATATCGCTTTGATGATGGTATCCTGCGCGCCCTCGTCCAGATACGGATGCATGGGGATGGACAAAGTACGCCTGCAGTAAGCGGTGGCCCTGGGGTAGGTTTCGCCATACGGCGGCGCGTTTTGAAACGCCTTTAATACATGCTGCGGGTGCGGGTAGTATACCATCGTGGGGATGCCAAGCGTAGCAAGGCGCGCCGCGATGGCATCCCGCTGCTCTGCGGAGTCTGCCAAAAACGCGTACTGCGCGTAGGCGCAAACATTTCCCTTTTCCACGTTTAAAAGCTGAAAGCGTTCCATAAGCGCCGCGTCATACCGCGCGGCGACGATGGCGCGCCGATCCAGCTCATAATCGCGCAGCGCCCCAAGCTTTACCAGCAGCACCGCCGCCTGTATGGTATCCAGCCGGGAGTTCATGCCGACGCGCACGTTCGCGTATTTGTCGTCGCCCTTGCCATGCGCGCGCAGACTGCGGCAAAGCGCCGCCATGTCGTCGTCGTTTGTCATCACCGCGCCCCCGTCGCCATAGCAGCCGAGGGGCTTTGCCGGGAAGAACGACGTGGCCGCCGCATCCCCCAAAGAGCCGCAGGGCGCGCCCCGGTATACGCCGCCAAAGCTTTGCGCGGCGTCCTCGATAAGCGGCAATCCGTGTTGCCGCGCTATTTCGGCCAGCGTATCGTAATCGGCGGGGTTGCCCAGAAAATCCACCGCGAGTATGGCGCGCGGGCGCAGACGGCCTTCTTCTTTTACCGCCGCTATCTGGCGGGAGAGGCTGTCGGGGCAAATGTTAAACGCCCTTGCGTCCACGTCGCAGAAAATTGGCACGGCGCCCAGCACGCACGCCGGTTCCACGCTCGCTATAAACGAAATATCGGGGCAAAATACGGCGTCGCCCCTGCCTATGCCATAGGCCATATACAAAAGCTGCAGCGCGTCGGTGCCGTTGGCGCAGGTGATGACATGCTTTACGCGAAGGAACGCGGCGATCTCCCGCTCCAAAGCCGCGACCTCCGGCCCCATGATAAACTGGCCGTGGGCCAATACGGCGTGTATGGCCGCGTCAATCTCATGCTTGAGCGCCGCATATTGCGCCTTTAAATCTATAAACTGCATAACTCCTCCTCATACGCCGTAATGAGCGCCGTAATCGCCTCTGCCGCATGCCCGTCGCCAAAGGGCGCGCCGCCTGTACGTTTATTTGCCGCAGCCGATAACGCCCGCAGTATGGCGTCCGCTTTGGGCGCGCACAGCCGGTTCATATTGCCGGAAAGGGTTTCGGGCCACACGGGGTTATCCAAAATGGTTACGCAGGGTACGCCGTAAAAAAACGCCTCGCGCTGCAGCCCGCCGGAATCGGTGATCACCTTTTTTGCGTGCTTTACGAGATACAGCGACGTTAAATACCCCACAGGCTGCGTGAGAAGCGTGTGATCAAACCCGCCAAGCCGCCATAGGCGCATGACCCGCTCACGGTTGCGCGGATGCACGGGATAGATAGCGGGCGCGTCGAGCCGCTGCATGGCTTGCATCACTTCATACAGGGCTTCGTCGCTTGTGTTCTCTTCGCGGTGGCAGGTCAGCATATAATAACCGCCTTGCGGCAGCGCCACCGGGCGGCCGGAAAAATCCAGCAACTCGCCCTGGGCCGGCGGCCGCAAACGCCCCTCATAATAGAGGGCGGCGTCCAACATCAAATCCCCGGTGTTGCGCACACCCCTTGTAATGCCCTCGCGGCGAAGGTTTTTCACCGCTCTTTGCGTGCAGCAGCACAGCAACGCCGCGACGCGGTCCGTCAGCAGACGGTTTACCTCCTCCGGGCTTATCAGCGTGCCCATGCGCACGCCGGCCTCCACATGGCAAACGGGTATGTGCAGCTTTACCGCCGCCAGCGCGCCGGCGAGCGTGGAGTTGGTGTCGCCGTAAACGAGGGCCATATCGGGGGCTTCCCGTACCAAAACATCTTCGATGGCCGCAAGCATCTGCCCCGTCATTTTTCCGTGGGAGCCCCCCGCTATGCCAAGGTTGTAATCGGGTTGGGGGATGCGCAGCTCATCAAAAAAAATGGCTGACATATTGCGGTCGTAATGCTGCCCCGTATGAATGCATATCTCCTCATGCGCGTAGCGCAATACGCGCGAAAGCGCCGCCGCTTTGATGAACTGCGGGCGCGCGCCCACAATGGTGCAAAGTTTCATCCGTCACCCCCCGTATTCCACAGCCTCTATGATTGCTATCAATTCGTCCGTAAGGCGGCTAAAATCATACGCCCTGGCCGCCGTAAGCGCCGCGTCGCGGTATTGCGCGCGCCGCTCTTTGGAACAGCGCTCCATCTTTGCAATCGCCCCGGCCACCGTTTCGGGCGACTGGTTTGGCGTAACGGCGCCGCAGCGGTAACGCTCTATCAAATCGTATTCCGGCGGCACGCTTACATCCGATACGATAGGCTTGCCGGCGGCAAAATAATCAAAAAGCTTGTTGGCGCTCATGCCGTAGCGCATGATATCCGTCTGCCTCCAATGCAAAAGATTGATATCGGCCCTTTTTAATATGCCGGGTATAAAACGCTTTTCCACATTGCCCTTGAGTACGATATTCGTTAACCCAAGTTGCCGGATGGCGGCGCGAACGTCCTTTGCCCTGTTGCCGGCGCCCCATATCAAAAGCTTTGCGCCGCTCTTCGCGTCGTTGAGCGCTTTTGCCACGGCAACTAAATCCTCTACGGCGTTTACTTTGCGTATGGCGCCCGTGTACACGACCTTAAAGAGCGCGCCGTTATCGAGATCCGCGTCGGGGAAAACCCATTGCGCCGCGTCACTGTAGAACTGCGGTAAATCCACGCCGTTGTTGATGTGGCGCGCCTTACTTACGTCCACCGCGTTTGCCCAGCCCTTATCCCGTATATAGTTTAATCCGCCGGGCATGGTAAAGATAAGACCGTCCGCGTGCCGGTAAATCCATTTTTCCAGCCGGTAAAGGCATTTTATAAATATATTCCCGGGGTTGATCCGGTAATATTCCACAATGGATTCAGGCCACAGATCGCGAAGCTCGCATATACAGGGGATTTTAAATAGTTTCGCGATTTTAATGCCCGCGTGGCACGTAGACAGGGGAGCCGATGAGGCTATAATGATATCGGGAGGCGTAAGGAGCCTCGCAACCCGGATCAGCCTGAAATAATACGCGCAGATATTTAGAATACGCTTTGGCCCGTTTCCCGTATAATCGCCCGTTTTGATATATGTAAAGGGAACGCCGCAGCCGTCGTCGTCGTAATATAAGGTATTGCCCCTGATCAGGTTTTCGCCCGGGCCATGTGCGGAACTGGCGGAAAAAACACGCACGTTGTAGCCCTTTCGCATGAGATATTTACTAAAGTTATAATGCCGCAAAAACGCCCCCGTGCGCGGCGTATTCGCGTAATGATTGAATATCCAGACGTTCTTTTTCATGTGGCGCAGCCTTCGTTATGGTTTTATGCCCGTTATACTTTAACCCCGCGGCAATCCCGCCGCCCGTCCCTCCCTTACGCCGCTATGCCCTATCACGTTTATTACCGTGAGCAGGAGTATTTTTGCGTCCAGCCCAAAGCGCATATGGCGCCTGTAGTAACCGTCGCGCTCCGCCTTTTCTTCTATCGTCAAATTATCCCGCCCGTTTACCTGCGCTAAACCCGTTAACCCGGGCAGGATATCGTTGGCGCCATATTTCTCGCGTTCACAAATAAGGTCGTATTGGTTCCAGAGCGCGGGGCGCGGGCCTACGAGCGTCATATCCCCTTTGAGGATATTGAAGATCTGGGGCAGTTCGTCAAGGCTGGTTTTGCGCAAAACCCTCCCCACCGGGGTGATGTACGCGTCCGGGTTTTCAAAAAGGTGGGTGGGCACGTCGCCGGGGGTATCCGTGCGCATGGTGCGGAATTTGCAGATGGTGAACGTGGCGCCGCCCCGGCCCACGCGCTTTTGCGTGAAGAGCGCCGGACCGGGGCTTGTAAGCTTTACCAACGCCGCCACAACGCCCAGAGCGGGTATCCACAAAGGCGCAAACAGCAACAATATGAAATAATCGGTTATCCGCTTCACCGTCTGATACACGCGCCGTCCCCTTTTAAAGTGTAAGCATACCGCTATCCATCAAATATAGCCATACCACTATAGCGCATATGGGGTTATATTTCAAGCGGGGCAAAAAAGCGGCGCGATGTAAAAAAATACACCCCCCGCCTTGCCTGAAGCGGGGGGGGGGGGGTGTTGACAAAAAAACGTATAGGCGTTACCGTTAGCGCGTTTAATACATGCCGCCGCCCATACCGCCGCCCGCCGGCATCGGGGGTTCGGGCGCGGGGATATCCGTTACCAGGCTTTCGGTGGTGAGCACCATAGCCGCGATGGAGGCCGCGTTTTGCAAAGCGCTGCGCGCAACCTTCGTGGGGTCGATAATGCCCCGCTCTTCCATCATGCCGTATTCATCCTTGGCGGCGTCATAGCCGTAGCCGGGCTTTTTGCTGGTCTTGATGTTTTCCACAATAATGGAGCCTTCCATACCCGCGTTCAGCGCAATCTGGCGCACGGGTTCTTCGAGCGCGCGCACAATGATCTGGATGCCGGTCTTATAATCGCCGGCCGCGTCTTTTTCGAGCGCCTTCGTGCGCTCAATCACGTTGATCAGCGCAACGCCGCCGCCCGGCACCATGCCCTCTTCCACACCGGCGCGGGTGGCGTTGAGCGCGTCCTCTATGCGCAGCTTGATCTCTTTCATTTCAACTTCCGTGGCCGCGCCAACCGCGATTACCGCAACGCCGCCGGCGAGTTTCGCCAAACGTTCCTGTAGCTTTTCCTTATCGTAATCGGAGGTGGTCTCTTCGATCTGGGACTTGAGGGAGTTGATGCGCGCCTTGATCTCGCTGGGTTCGCCGGCGCCTTCCACAATGGTGGTATTCTCTTTATCCACCTTCACCTGGCGGGCCGTGCCCAACTGGCTGACCGTCGTTTCTTTCAGATCAAGACCCAGTTCGTCGCTTATGACCTGGCCGCCCGTCAATATGGCGATATCCTCAAGCATGGCCTTGCGCCTGTCGCCAAAGCCGGGGGCTTTAACGGCCACGCATGTAAACGTACCGCGCAGTTTGTTCAATACGAGCGTGGCGAGCGCCTCGCCCTCCACATCCTCGGCGACGATCAAAAGCTTGCGGCCCTGCTGCACGACCTGCTCCAGTATGGGCAAAACCTCCTGAATGTTGCTGATCTTTTTCTCCGTTATCAGGATGAGCGGGTTATCGAGCACCGCCTCCATCTTATCGGTATCTGTCACCATGTAGGCGGAAGCGTAGCCGCGGTCAAACTGCATGCCCTCCACGATGTTGAGCTCGGTCTTCATGGTTTTGCTCTCTTCCACCGTGATAACGCCGTCGTTGCCGACCTTTTCCATAGCGTCGGAGATAAGCTCGCCTATCTTGATATCGCTTGCGGAAATAGCGGCGATCTGCGCGATGGCCTGCTTGCCGTTTACGGGCTTGCTGTCCTGCGTCAGGGCTTCGACGGCCTTATTTACGGCGGCGTCGATGCCGCGCTTTAGTACCATGGGGTTTGCGCCCGCCGCCACGTTGCGCATGCCTTCGCGCACGATCGCCTGCGCGAGCAGGGTGGCCGTGGTGGTGCCGTCGCCCGCCACGTCGTTGGTTTTGGTGGCGACCTCTTTTACAAGCTGCGCGCCCATGTTTTCAAACGGGTCGTCCAGATCTATTTCTTTTGCTATGGTTACGCCGTCGCTTGTGATGAGCGGTGAGCCGAACTTTTTATCCAGCACGACATTGCGGCCTTTGGGGCCCAACGTGATCTTTACCGTATCCGCCAGTTGATTGATGCCTTTTTCCAGCGCGCGGCGGGCGTCTTCTCCGTATTTTAATTGCTTAGCCATTTTTCATTTACTCCTTCCCACTGCGTTATTCTACAACTGCAAGAACATCATTCTGGCGCACGATGATAAATTCCTCACCATCGAGCTTTATCTCGGTGCCCGCGTATTTTGAGTAAATAACCTTATCGCCGGGCTTTACGTACATGGTGATTTCTTTACCTTCCACCACGCCGCCGGGGCCGACGCTGATTACCTCTGCGGTTTGCGGCTTCTCCTTGGCGGAACCCGGCAGTACAATGCCGCTTTTTGTTGTCTCCTCGCTCTCAAGGCTTTTCAGAACCACCCTGTCGGCCAAAGGCTTGAGTTTCATAAATTGCGTACCTCCTTTAGTGATGCTGTATTTAAAATGGTTTCCTCACATGTTAGCACTCTTCATGGATGAGTGCTAAGAACGTCTTTTATAATAGAACAGCTCGTTGGGGACTGCAAGTCACACGATGCCCGAATTTTATGAAAAAGGCAGCTATAGTATTAATATTTACCGTTTTGTAAAAATAAATCGGTATTGCGCGCGTTATCTTTTAATTGGTCCCGTTTATTATGGTGGGCGGCAAACTCCACAAAAAAGCCGCAATCCTATCGCTTTTTCTCTACAATTTTGGATACGCAGCGGTTATTTTTTTTTCAAAATATCCGATAGGTATTGAAAGGGCGTTCATCATTTGGCCGGATGCCGGGCAAACGCGCGGCGCGTGAAATGTTTCATAAATAAATCCTGGAGAAATTTTTCACAAAACCCGCTTGACCTGGCAACGAGTTTGTCATACAATAATGATGTGTAGTTGTCCCAAAAAAACTGCGACATACATGTGGGGTATCGCATGCGGATGGATTACAAAAAAAGGGCATGGCGTTTGGGCATGCTAAAGCGGCTTATTAAACCGGCGCTGCTTGCGGCTGTATTTGCCGTGGTGGCGCTTTTGTGCCAGCCGCCCGCGCAAGCCGGGCCTATCGAGCTTAGCATACAGTCCTTTAGCGTGACGTATAACGGCCAAACCATATACGCGGATGTTGACGAGAGCGGCGACGTGGGCGCTATATCGCTTATGCTGCCCTATGGGGCGGATAAATCCCCCGATAATTCCCTTATGCAATTCGCGCCGCGCATATTGGCGAGCAATGGCGCGACGGTGAGTCCGGCAGCCAGTATCCCGCAGGATTTTTCAAAAGAACTTGTATACACGCTGTCGGTGGTGGACGACAAGCAGGCGCTTGCGCGGGTATACGTCGTGCGCACAAGCGTAGCCGAGGCCATGAAAAACAAGGCCATACTGCAGTTTCGCGTGGGGGAGACAAATGGTGTGATCAACCAGTTTAACAAAACCATCAGCATACCGGTGCCCGAAGGCGCCGATGTTAAAAACCTCGCGCCCGTTATCGTGACGGACGGCGTTTCGGTGACGCCGAAGAGCGGCGAAGCCGGCGATTTTACCGAACCCGTAGTGTATACCGTGATCGCGCAGGACGGCAGCAGCATGCAATACACCGCCGGCGTGAAATACAGGCGTGAAGAATCGGTGTAAAAAAACAGTGTAAAAAAACAGGTGTAAAAAACAGGTGTAGAAAACAGGTGTAAAGAATACATAAATACGGCCCCAAAATCGTGAATAGTTTGTTTTATGAATACGCCGGTTTCGTAAAAGAAAGAGCGTATTTTTTACTGCTTGCGGGCGGCGCCGGCAAATATGCTATCACGCAAATTGAGGAATGGTATAATATTATCAAAAAAAATATCGATATACTGTTTGAGGCTATTATGCCGTCGGATACGGGCGCAGAGATATGGCGGGATTGTAAGGATACATACAGGGAAAGCGTGGGGAAACACAGATGAGAAAACACACTTTTAAAAGGGCCGGCGCGATATTGAGTATAGGCGCGTTGCTTATGCTTTTGGCGCCGCCGGCTTATGCCGTGAGCGCTATTACCGCTACCCC
>JAISXK010000024.1 GCA_031270585.1 Clostridiales bacterium
ACGAGCGGCAATACCTTTACGGGAAAGAGTTCCACTGCGGGTTTTTCCGCTTGAGTGTCGGGCTTGAGGATACAGATGATCTGATAGCAGATATCCAGCAGGCATTAGCGGCCGCTGAAATCGAATGAATCGTTCAAAGATTGCAACGGGTGTGTACTCCTGCGTATGCGGAAGAATTACGTCGGCGTTATAAAGTGGATCGCAACCGCGAATCGGGGGGATGCGGCAAACCCATGACCTTACAGCAGCTTAAATATTTAATAGAGATTGTAAACTGCGGTTCTATCAACAAAGCAGCCGAGCGCCTGTATACCGCCCAGCCAAGTCTCTCGAACGCCCTGCATGATTTGGAATCTGAAATGGGGCTTGACCTCATCGCCAGAACGCCGAAAGGCATATCCATGACTGTGGACGGATCTGAATTTTTAGGTTGTGCGCGGCAGGTCGTGGAACAAATGGGGCTTTTGGAACAGCGGTGGCTGAATAAGAAGCCGTCCAGAAAAGTGCTGTCTGTTTCTATGCAGCATTACGCCTTTGCCATAAACACCTTTGTGAATATGGTAAAAAAACAAATGCGGACGAATATGAATACACCCTGCGGGAAGCACGGACGTTTGAAATTATTGAGGATGTAAAAAACCTACGCAGTGAAATCGGTATTTTGTATCTGAGCAAATTTAACCGCAAGGTAATGGAAAAGGCGTTCCGGGAAAACGGTCTGGCATTCCACCCGCTGTTCACACCCGGGCCGCATATTTTTACGGGTTCAGAGAGTCCGCTTGCAAAAAAGAAATCGGTAACTTTGGAGGATTTGTCGGATTATCCCCGCCTGTCGTTTGAACAGGGTGGCTACAACTCGTTTTACTATTCGGAGGAAATCCTGAGTACAGAATATGCCAAAAAGGAATAAAGGTTGGCGGCAGGGCGACGATCTTCAACCTGATGATTGGGCTGAATGGGTATACTATTTCCACAGGCATTGTCAGCGCGGACTTGAATGGCGAGAACATCACCGCCATCCCCCTGCTTGTTGACGACGCCATTGAAGTCGGCTATATCGCCCACAAGGGCATTCAATTAACACGGGCCCTGTATCTTGACGAATTGAAAGCGGTTGTTGTCAAATACGGGTGGAAGTTGAGAATAAGTTATAGCCGTTTGGTATAACTCGGCATATCTTTTTAGTGTTACCGATAGGCCATCCTTCAATAGTGTCCTCGTCAACAAATGGCGGGGCTTTTTCATGCGGATATATCGATAATTATATATCGATATTCCAAGAATACATTTCATTTTCTGCGATTCATCTGTTAAATTTATAACAAGGCGCAACGGGCTCAGATAAAAGGGAGGGGAAAAAGCGGTGACAGAATATCTGGAACTGAAAGTTACGGATTGCAAGCATTGCTATAAATGTATCCGCAGTTGCCCCGTAAAAGCAATCCGGTTCTCCGATAATCAAGCTGCCATTATGCAAGATGAGTGCATTTTATGTGGCCGATGTTTCGTCAGCTGCCCGCAAAACGCCAAACGTGTGCATGATGATCTGCCCAAAGCGCAAGCTCTTATGTCGGGAAAAAGACCTGTGATTGCAAGCGTAGCGCCCTCTTTTGCGGCTAATTATCCCGGCGTGGCTATTGAAGGCGTAAAAGAAGCATTGATCAGGCTTGGCTTTACCGATGCGGAGGAAACCGCCGTGGGCGCAACGCTGGTGAAGCGGCGCTATGATGAAATGGTATTCAAAGGCAAGCAAAGCATTATCATATCAACTTGCTGCCATACCGTGAATATGCTGGTGGAAAAATATTACCCTGACGTGCTGCCGCATTTGGCCGCAGTCATTTCCCCCATGCAGGCGCACGCCAGAATGATCCACCAGCGGCATTCGGACGCTGCCGTCGTATTTATTGGCCCTTGCGTTTCAAAAAAAGCGGAGGCGGCGCGTTATCCCGGCGATGTGGACTGTGTGCTTACCTATGACGAGTTGAATATCTGGCTCATGGAAAAGGAAATCTCGTTGCCGGCGAAACAGGTCCGACAAAAACAAGGTAACGACGGAGAAGGCCGAGCGCGTTTGTTCCCCACAGCAGGCGGTATTTTGCGCACCATGCGGCGCGAAAACACGGACTATAGTTATATCTCCGTGGATGGCATGGACGATTGCATCGCCGCGCTGAAAGACATTGCGGCCGGAAACTTGAACAACTGTTTTGTAGAAATGAGCGCCTGCAATGGAAGCTGCATTGGCGGGCCAACCATGAACCGCGCAGCCGGCTTGGTTCGCAGCGCGGCGCAGATCAACGCATATGCGCCACGGGCGGATTTTACTGTTACCGAATGTTTTCCCGATAACATGGAAAAGCGTATGCACTTTAGCTCGCCGCCGCGCCCGCGCTTTGGAGAAAAAGCCATTACCGATGTACTGCAAAAAATCGGGAAGAAAAAGCCGGAGGACGAACTGAACTGCGGAAGCTGCGGCTACGATACCTGTAGGGAAAAGGCTCAGGCGGTACTGTCAGGGAAGGCAAATCTTGAGATGTGCCTTCCCTATCTGATGGGCAAGGCCCGATCCTTTTCAGATACCATTATCCACAACACGCCCAACGGCATTTTGGTGCTGAATGAATCACTGGAAATTCAACAAATCAATCGGGCGGCCTGCCATATTTTGAACGTAAAACAGGGGGATGATGTTTTAGGGCGCAGCGTGGTCTGCCTGATGGAACCCTCTTTATTCTTTGAGGTGATGGAGAAAGATGTTCCGGTATATGACCATCGCCAATATCTGGCTGAATACGACCGGTATGTAGACCTGACCATTATACGGGACACGGCATATGGCCTGATAATAGGCATTATGCGCGATGCGACCGAAATTGAAAGCGACCGAATGGCACGCCGACACATAGCGGACAAAACCATCCGAATTACCGACGAGGTGGTCGACAAACAAATGCGCACGGTGCAGGAAATAGCCTCTCTGCTGGGTGAGACCGTAGCGGAAACCAAAATCGCCCTGACTAACTTGAAGGAGACGCTGCGCAATGATTAACCTTTGCACAGAGGTGGATTATCAAAGCCTGAACAAATATGGCGAAGAATTGTGCGGCGACAATGTTGCGGTGATCCGCCCGGATGATGATAATCTGGTGATAGTGCTTGCCGACGGCCTGGGCAGCGGCGTTAAGGCCAGCATCCTATCCACACTCACATCCAAAATTATCGCCACCATGATTGCCAACAATATGAATATTGCGGATTGCGTGTCAGCTATCGCGGCCACCTTGCCTGTTTGCAGCATACGGCAAATAGCGTATTCCACTTTTACCATTAT
>JAISXK010000038.1 GCA_031270585.1 Clostridiales bacterium
ATGAAGATGGAAAACGAAATCATGGCCCCCTGCGGCGGCGCTATAAAAGCGGTAAATGTCGCGGTTGGCGCAACCGTAAATACGGGGGATGTTCTCGCTGTAATAGGTTAACCCCGCAGTACGCGGCCTGAGGAGTAAAATATGGAGTATTTTGTAAAGTTTCTTGAAACGACCGGGTTTTCGCAGTTTGACGATTGGCGATATTTGGTGATGATATTTATCGCCTGTCTGCTACTCTACCTGGCGATCGTAAAAAAATTTGAACCGTTACTGCTTGTACCCATCGCGTTTGGCATGCTGCTTACCAACCTGCCGGGCGCGGGGCTGTATAACGCCGATATATTTGCCGGCGGCAAAACCAATTGGGAAATGTTGGTGGCCAAGGGCGGCCTGCTGGATTTTCTCTATCTTGGCATAAAACTTGGCATCTACCCATCGCTTATATTTATGGGCGTGGGCGCCATGACAGATTTTGGCCCCCTGATCGCAAACCCCAAAAGCCTGCTGCTGGGCGCCGCAGCGCAGTTGGGCATATTTGTCACCTTCCTTGGCGCGCTGGGGTTGAGTAGCGCTTTTCCGGAAGTTTTCAACTTTGGCAATAACGAGGCTTCGTCCATCGGCATTATCGGCGGAGCGGACGGGCCCACGGCAATATTCGTAACATCTAAACTGGCGCCGCATTTGCTGGGGCCGATTGCCGTGGCGGCGTATAGCTATATGGCGTTGGTACCGGTGATACAGCCCCCCATCATGAAGCTTCTCACCACGAAAAAAGAGCGAGGAATCGTCATGGAACAGTTGCGCCCCGTCTCAAAGGCGGAAAAGATCATATTCCCCATTGTCGTCACCATATTTGTGGCGTTGCTGCTGCCTTCGGCTGCGGTGTTGGTGGGTTTTTTGATGCTGGGCAATCTTTTCCGCGAATGCGGCGTGACGGAGCGGCTCTCGAAAACCGCGCAAAACGAGCTGATCAATATCGTTACGATATTCCTTGGCTTATCGGTGGGCGCTACTGCCACAGCGGAAAAATTTCTGGCGCTGGAGACGATTTCCATCATGGTGCTCGGCGTGATCGCGTTTGGGTTTGGCACGGCGGGCGGCGTGGTGTTGGCAAAGCTGATGAACCTTGTCAGCAAAAAGCCCGTCAATCCGCTGATCGGTTCTGCCGGCGTTTCCGCAGTGCCCATGGCGGCGCGTGTTTCCCAGGTGGTGGGGCAAAAAGAAAACCCCGGCAACTTCCTGCTCATGCACGCTATGGGTCCCAACGTGTCGGGCGTTATCGGCTCGGCGATTGCCGCAGGCGTGTTCCTTTCGCTGTTTGGCTGATACAACTCATGAAAGGAGGAATTTGTATATGGCATCATTAAAGATTACCGATACCATACTGCGCGACGCGCACCAGTCTCAGGCGGCCACGCGCATGAGCACGGATGAAATGTTGCCCGCATGCGCCATACTCGATAGCGTCGGCTATTGGTCGTTGGAGTGCTGGGGCGGGGCCACGTTTGACTCTTGTTTGCGTTTTTTGAATGAAGACCCTTGGGAGAGGCTGCGCAAATTAAGAAAAGCGCTACCCAACACCAAACTGCAAATGCTCTTCCGCGGGCAAAACATATTGGGGTATAAGCACTATGCCGATGATGTGGTGGAGCAGTTCTGCCGCAAGGCCATCGAAAACGGCATAGATGTCATTCGCATATTTGACGCGCTGAACGACCCGCGCAACCTTATGGCCGCGATCAAGTACACCAAAAAGTACGGCGGCACCTGCGAGCCGGCCATCAGCTACACCATAAGCCCCGTACACAATGAGGATTATTTCGTAAAGCTCGCCAAAGAACTTGTGGATATGGGTGCGGATATTATCTGTATCAAGGATATGGCCAACCTTTTGCTGCCCTACGCGGCGTATTCACTGATCAAGCGGCTGAAAAAATAACTGAACGTGCCCATCCACCTGCACACGCACAACACCACCGGCACGGGGGATATGACGTATCTCAAGGCGATGGAGGCCGGTGTGGATATCGTGGATACGGCGCTTTCCCCATTGGGCAACGGCACCGCGCAGCCTGCCACCGAGCCCCTTGTGGCCACGTTGCAGGGCGCAGAGTATGATACGGGGCTTGATCTCTTAAAGCTCGCCGAAGCGGCAAAGCATTTTCGCGTAGTGGCCGACAGGCTCACGCGGGATGGCTTCCGCGACCCCAAGGTGCTGGGCGTAGATGTCAATACGCTCTTGTATCAGGTGCCGGGCGGCATGCTCTCCAACCTGATTAGTCAATTGAAGCAGGCCAATGCCGAGGATAAGTACTACGACGTACTCGAAGAGATACCGCGCGTGCGCAAGGATTTCGGTTACCCGCCGCTCGTGACGCCCACAAGCCAGATCGTGGGCTCGCAGGCCGTGCTCAACGTGTTGAATGGCGGCGATTACAAGATGTTTACCAAAGAGAGCAAAGCGTTGCTGCATGGAGAATACGGCAAGCTGCCGGGTGAAGTAAACAGAGAAGTGCGTAAAAAGGCCATTGGCGATGAAGAAGTCATCACCTGCCGCCCCGCAGATCTGTTAAAGCCCGAGCTTGATAATTACCGCGATGAGATCAAAGGTCTTGGTTATTACCGGCAAGAGGAGGACGTGCTCAGCTACGCGCTTTTCCCGCAGGTGGCGCTCAAATTCTTTGAGCAGCGCAAGCTTGAATGTGAGGGCAAAGCGGTTGCGCAAGCAGCGCCTGCCGCACAGACGGTGCCCGCGAGCGCAAGCGGCGTAAAGACACTCTACGTAGAGGACCTGACGGGCAATAGTATGTAAAGCATATAGGCAAAGCGATATACAAATGGCGGCGCTGAGGATCTGCTCTCGTCGCCGTTTGGTAAATTGGTAAACAGGAGATGGCTAAAAAGATGAACGCACAGGCTGTGACGCCATAGCGTATGTGTGGTATGCTATTGTACTATGGAGAATGACAGGAAAACCCGGATGAAGCACATTCCAAACTTTCTGTCCGCGTTGCGCCTACTGATGGTGGGCGTATTTGTATACTTCTATTTAAACGATAGGTATTTTGCCGCGCTGGGCGTGTATTCGCTTGCCGTGCTCACCGATTTGCTGGATGGATACCTGGCCCGGCGCAACAACTGGATAACCGATATCGGCAAGGTGCTCGATCCTCTGGCGGACAAGCTCATGCTTATTGCGGCGCTGGTTTGTTTTTATACGCAAGGGTGGATACCGCTGTGGCTTTTGGTCATTGTGGCCGGCAAAGAAATCATCATGATCATAGGCGGGGCGCTACTATTGAAGCATGAGGTCGTGGTGCATGCCGATTGGTTCGGCAAATTTGCCAGCGGTCTATTTAACGCGGGCGTAATCGCCACGCTTTTAAAGCGGTTTTCACCCTTTATAGGGCGGCTTAACCTGGTGTTGCTGGGTATCGCCGCCATACTGGCGATCATAGCGCTCGTGCATTACGCAAAGAAGAACGTGTTGCCGCAATTCAAAAAAGATTCCGTGGAAGAACCGCTTGGAAAGATATCGCCCGAAGGGGGCGAGGACGAAGCGCAATCGGGCGAGGCGCAGGACGAGGCGCAATCACTACGGCTAACGCGCGAAAGGAACAAATGTAAATCAAAAAAATCCCAAGACCAAAAGGAAAAATGAATTACCGAACCGGAAGAGCATGGCGGGGTTTGGTTTTGTACGACGGGCTATGACCGGTTTGAAGGGCGAGAACAAGCGAGTGGAAAGGAACAAAGGATGATGGATGACCGCAAGCCTGTAAACCTGCAAGAATTAGCCGATGCCTTCCAGAGCATTTCCGATGAAAATGATTATCGCGGCTTCGTGGATAAGCGAGACGGCCAGATATACTGGTTCGAAGCGCGCCATCT
>JAISXK010000095.1 GCA_031270585.1 Clostridiales bacterium
CAGGCGCTCGGCTTCGGTTCCTCTTTCGGTTTGTCGCCGCCCGCCCCGCAGGACGAGCCGCAGGAGCCGGCAACCGCCATCGCGGGTTGCATAAAGCCTTGCGCGCTTTTAGGGGAGAAAAACTTACTTACGCCCTCTTTCCAAGCGTCCAATACATTCAATTTACTCATGTTTTCACCTCCATTCGTTGTAGGGTTTATAGAAACAAGCCGCGCTTGTTTTCTATCATTACGGTTTAATGCCTCTATTATCTGTGCCATATCTTCTGTAAAGGCGATTGTGCGGTTGGTGTTTTCTTTTACACCTTGCGGAAAATCGCGATTGACACGAATTAGTGTGGTGTTTCTGTTTTGGCAAGTCATTTGCTCAAAGGGGATACGGATAATGCCCGGTGTATTAAAACCTACGCCCAGTTCGATAAAAACGGTACTTTTTCCTTTGCGGGATTTCAAGAAACCTATGTAGTGGCTTTCCGCTTTGTACCAGTTTTCATCTTGTACAAAATACTCATTGTGGCGAATATAAGCGTCCATTTCGCCGGCGCATACCGGGCATTTGGGAATAAGAAAGGTCGGTATTCGGCAATCATGCGTATGTGCAACCATGGCCTTTACCTGTTCTTCGTTGTCATAAAGGGTATTGTGGCAACCACGGGCGCATTGAAAGTACCCGTAATTGCCTTGTACAGCGTATACTTTTTCTGCCGGGAAACCCGCTTTTATAAATTGATGTTCTACATTCGTTGTTATAACAAAATACCTTTTTTCTTTTACTAAGCGGAAAAGTTCTTTGTAAAGTTCGGTGGCCGGGGTATCATAGCGGTTGACGCTGATATGCTTTGCCCAATACGCCCAGCGTTCCTCCTGTGTTCTGAACGGATAAAAGCTGGAAGTATATAAATCCTCAAAACCATACTTTTCAATAAACGGGGCGAAGTTATCCGCAAACCTTTTACCGATGTAGTGAAGCCCCGCCGCATCCGATAATCCGGCCCCGCCGCCTATAAGGATATATTCGGCGTTGCCTATAGCGCATTTGGCTTGTTGTATGCGGTATTTATAATCAAACATTGTCCTCCCTCGCTTACGGTATCAATCAATCTATACCTACCATGCAACGACTTTTTCGCTTTGAAAAGTACGCACTTTTTTATTGGGTAAGTCACCTTTTTATTAGATTTGTGCTAACGCGGCCTTTTCGTCCAGAAAAAAATCAGCATTTTCATCGCATTGCATGACTTTTTACATATGTGCTATTATACTTATAATTGTGTGTAATAGTGCTATTGTTATGCTGCTTTATTTTCTGATGTATTGGAGGTGATAAGGTATGATTGCTAAAAAAGATTTGCTGCCATTATGCCCCGTTGCTACAACAGTGGATTTAATCGGAAACAAGTGGAAGCTCCTTATACTTCGTGATATTTTGACAGGCCCGAAACGCTTTGGGGAGCTTAGAAAGAGCTTAGAGGGTATCAGCCAAAAAGTTTTGACCGATAACTTACGGAGTATGGAGCAGGACGGAATATTAGTGCGTACAGTATACCCGGAAGTGCCTCCGCGTGTGGAATACAGTTTGAGCGAATTGGGTGAAACCATGCGGCCTATTATCAGCGCAATGGAAAGTTGGGGGAAAGAGTATAAAGCCATAGTTGCAAAAGTATAATGCTGTTTGCAGAAAAACGGAGGAACAATATCCCGAGCAGATCAGGCGTATTATCGACGCCACCAACGCCATCGAGAATTTCAACCGGCAGCTCCGGAAGGTTACAAAAACCAAGAGCGCCTTGGCCGGCGACGATGCCCTTTTGAAGCGGCTTTATTTGGTCACGATGCGGGTTACAGGGAAATGGACAATGCCTGTCAAGGATTGGGGCAGCATACTGATGCGCCTGATCACGGCTAACGCGCAAAGGGGATAAATGTAAATAAAAAATTTTCAAAACCAAAAGATGCGGAAACGCAAGCCAATTTTACCTTGACATGCCTGTAGACCTTTTGCTAGAATGAGCAGGTATGTGAAATACGGATTGTACACTGCGGCCACAGCCCCGGTAGCAAGGTGCGCCAACTTCACAAAATCAATTGAATATAATTTGGAGGACGCCATGAAAACCTATATGGCAAAAGGCGAAACCCTTCAGAGGAATTGGTACGTTGTGGATGCAGAAGGTATGGTGCTCGGCCGTTTGTCTTCACAGGTAGCTGCTATTCTTCGGGGGAAGCACAAGCCTATATTTACCCCGCACGTTGATACGGGCGACCATGTGATAATCGTAAACGCGGCGAAAGTCGTATTGACCGGCAAAAAGCTTGACCAGAAGAAGTATTACCGCCACACGGGCTATCCCGGTGGGCTAAAGGAAACAAGCTATCGCGTGCTCATGCAGAGAAAGCCCGCGTTTGCCGTATATGAGAGTATTCGGCGCATGATGCCAAAGGGCCCGCTGGGCGCCCAAATGCTCAAAAAACTGCGCGTATATGCCGGCCCCGATCATAAAAATACGGCGCAGAAACCCGAAGCGTTAACGCTGAGGAAATAGAAAGGAAGAGAGAACGCAATGGCACAGATACAGTATCTTGGTACCGGCAGGCGTAAAAAATCAATTGCGCGCGTTCGTCTGCTTCCCGGTACGGGCAACATAACCGTAAACAAGCGCGATGTGGAAGAATATTTCGGTCTCGAAACATTAAAGATGATTGTGCGCGCACCCTTGGCGCTTACCGATACGCTCGGCAAGTATGACATTAAGGTAAACGTAATCGGCGGAGGCTACACGGGCCAGGCAGGCGCAATCCGCCATGGCATATCCCGCGCGCTCTTGGTAGCGGATCCTGAGTTGCGGCCGCAACTCAAAAAGGCGGGCTTTTTAACGCGCGATCCAAGAATGAAGGAGCGCAAAAAATATGGCTTGAAGGCCGCAAGGCGCGCGCCGCAGTTCTCCAAACGCTAATGCTGTGTTGTTCGCCCTTTTTCGGGAAATATGTATAAGGCACGGGCCGTATCGATAAGCGTTTTCCATGCATATCGATACGGCCCTTTGTGTCACGTCCGCATCCTGACAAGATTCTTTAATTTATATCCTCAAAGCGGTTTAAAAAACCGTAAGTCACGGCAACCTGATCCATACTCTTCCTGGTATCGCTAAAATGACGTATGGCTTTATACCTTTACTTTTTTCAGGTTCGCAAAGCGGGGCAGGCCGTCCGCAAGGGGGCGCTTGGGTTCGCCCTGTATCAGCGGCAGCGCATAATCAATGTACTCTTTCTTTATGCCGTTGCCTGCTTCGTTTATCCATTCCATGGGCAGCTTTTTTTCGGTATTGGCAACATCCGCCAAATCCATCAGTTTCATGTTGCATTGATATGCGCCGCCGGCATCTGTTGTGCGCTCAAAGCCTACCATCTTGTCGGTGATGCCGTTCACGGCGTTTTCCACGGCCGCCTTGCCCGAAGCGAACGATTCTTCGATATCCGTTTTGGAAGCGCAATGCGTTGCGCAGCGCTGCAGCAACGAAAACTCAATGCCGCGCACCTTTGCGCCGGTGGCCTCTTTTAAAATATTCGCCAATGTAGCGGCAAGCCCCCCAAGCTGCCTGTGGCCAAAAGCGTCGGTCGCGCCATCCGCAGCGCCATATTCGGCAATCAGTTTGCCATGGCTGTCATGTATACCTTCGGATACGGCGATAATGCATTTATTATGCATATCGTATACCTTTTTAACATCCGCTATAAACTGTCGCATATCAAATTCACGCTCGGGTACGTAGATCAAGTCGGGCCCTTGGCCGTAATATGCGGCGATGGCGGCGGCGGCCGTAAGCCAGCCCGCGTGCCTGCCCATGATTTCCAGCACGCAAATCATGCCGGTATCGTATACTCTGGCGTCATGGTAAATTTCCATGCAGCTTGTGGCGATATACTTAGCCGCAGAAGCATAGCCCGGGCAATGGTCGGTACCTGAAAGGTCGTTGTCTATGGTTTTGGGTACGCCCATAATCCTGCACGGGTAGCCCATCTTTTGCATGTATTTTGAAATTTTATTGCAGGTATCCATGGAATCGTTTCCGCCGTTGTAAAAGAAATAGCGCACATCGTATTTTTTGAATATTTCCAGTATGCGTTTATAATCGGTATCATCCGTTTCGCTGTCCTTCAATTTATAACGGCACGACCCCAGCGCGGAAGATGGGGTGTTTAAAAGCAGTTCCAGCTCATCGGGGTCTTCCTGCGCCATGTCGTACAGCACGTCGTCCAGCACGCCGCGAATGCCGTGCGCCGCGCCGTATACCCTTGTAATAGAGGGGTTATCAAGCGCGGTGCGGATAACGCCATACACGCTTGCGTTGATAACGGAAGTGGGCCCGCCCGATTGCCCGACGATGCACGCGCCCTGTAATGGTTCACTCATAAATAAGCCTCCTGTCACGCAGATTGTAAATTCCCAAGTTCGACTATACCGTATTTTTATAAAGAGTGCAATCCACGCAGGACGGGATTTCATATGAAGATACAAAAATTCAGCCGTTCCGGGCGCCTTCTTCTTATTTCCGCCGCGCCCATGTCAAAAATGGCTGGTACACTAAGGCGGAATGCTTTACAATGGGTGAGAGGAGTTTTCATGTTCGGGTATATTGCGCCGTTAAAAAGCGAGTTGAAGATGCGCGAATATACGCAATACCGGGCTTGGTATTGCGGCTTGTGCAAAGCCATCCGCGCGCAATATGGCCAGATACCCCGCCTTGCGTTGAGTTACGATTGCGCCTTTTTTGCGCTGCTGTTGGCGGCGCTACAGGGGTGCGGGCAACCCTGTGTGCCGCAAAAGTGCTGGTATAAGCCCCTTAAAGCGGCGGCGCCCGTTGCGCCAGCCAACGATGCGCTTAAATTTGTTGCCGATATAAACATATTGCTGTATTATCATAAGTTGGAAGACGACTGGAAGGACGAGCGTAAGCCCGCGGCGCTTATTGGCAAGGGCGCGCTACACGCGGCGGCAAAAAAAGCCACGCTTCGCCAGGCGACTGCGGCGGCGGTTATACGATCAGGCCAAAATACTCTTTCGTTGCTTGAAAGGCAAAACGAGCCTTCCATCGACGTGACCGCAGATGCGTTCGCTTCCATGCTGCGGGATGTTGCGGCGGCATTTCCTTTGGCCGATAAAAAGGAAAAGGATGCGCTTGGCTGGTTATGCTACCATCTGGGGAGATGGATATATATTGCCGACGCTTGGGATGATAGGAAAAAAGATTTAAAAGCAAACGCCTTCAACCCGCTGCTTGTAATGCCGCTTGAAAAAGACGCCGTTTCGTTTTTATTATACGCCGCAGTGAACGAGATGGAAAAAGCCTACGACTTGCTGACGGTAAAACAAAACAGGGGCCTGCTCGATAATATCATCTATAAGGGTTGCCGCACAAAAAGCAAGCTGTTGCTGGAAGGGATGAAGCCATGAACCCATACAAGGTTTTGGGGGTTAGTGAAGACGCCACGCAGGAAGAAATCAGAAAGGCGTACCGTGGGATGGTGAAAAAATACCATCCTGATAAGTATGCCGATAACCCCTTAAAAGAACTCGCGAATGAAAAATTAAAAGAGATAAACGAAGCGTATGAAATGCTGACAAAAAAAAATACCGCTTCCTCTTCCGCAACTTCCGGCGCCGACCGCGCATATGGAGGCTACAGCGGCTCCGGCGGGGCGTATTCGGGGCCAAACGCGGCCGAGTTCGCGCGCGCGCGCAACTATATCAACCAAAACAATCTGCAGGCGGCAAAGCTCATACTGGATGGCTTGCAGGTGCGCAATGCGGAATGGTACTTTTTGTACGGCATCATCTATTTGCGGCAGGGCTGGCACGAGAAAGCGCGCGAATACCTTTCACGCGCTTACGAGCAGGAACCCGGCAACGCAGAGTACCGCAACGCCTATACGGCCATCAACAACGCCGGCAGCCCTTTTCGCACGTATGGCGGGCAAAGCGGGTCGGCCGGCGAGCCGGATTGCTCACCATGCAATATATGCAGCACCCTGATATGCCTGGACTGCATGTGCGGCCCATGCTGCCGTTGACGGAGGTTGCGGGGTGTTGAATAAAAAGCTTACGGCCTCAAAAAAAGCCGCGCTGGGCGGCATGGTCACTGCGATTACGGCGCTGTGTTTATACGCCGCGTCCATACTGCCGGCGGGCAGGGTGCCGCTTTTGTTTTTAGCCGCCATCGCGCCCTGCATACTCACATCCGAAAGGGCGTATGGCACGGCCCTGCTTGCGTTTATGGTGTCGTCCGGCATAGGGTTGCTGATGGCTAATATGCTTCCTGTGGCGCTGTATATCGCCCTGCTGGGGCATTATGGAATATTTTGCAGCGTGACAGGACGCAAGGTTGTCTCACGCCCCATACGCGTAGTGTTAAAGCTGCTGTATGCAAACATGTTTATCTGCGCGGGCCTGTATATCGCGCTGCGGGTGTTTGGCCTTACGCTTGCGTTGCCGGGCTGGCTGCCCGTCTGGGCGCTGATTGTCATTGCGGAAATTATCATCGCCATATTTGATGTTTTGTTTGACGCGGCCACAAAAATATACTTGGTCTACCTGCGGCATATAATCGTGAAATGAGCCCCGTAATAACAATCCCCTTCAAGCAAGAGCGCGTTACGCGCTTTTGTTGCTTTTTGCGTAAAAAATAAGCTTAAGACATCTGCAATAAAACGCATGAGGTATGGGCATGCTAATGCCTGTTGGAAAACAGTATTTGCAGGAAAAGTATTTGGAATACGTATCATGGTTGGAGGTCAGGCCCCGCATGGCAAAAGCAGCCGAAAACGCAGCCCCGAAAAAACGTGCAAGCGTATATAAAAACATTTTCTTTTGCTTTATGTTGACGGGATTTTCGTTTGTGGCGCTTGTGGCCATGTATATTCTGCGGCTGGATGCCTGGCATGAATTCGATCTTTCAAAAATCATATACGCGCAGCAATCGGCGTTGGTGTATGACGCCCAAAACGAGATGGTAAGCTGCCTGGCCGCATCTGAGACGCGCATTTGGGCCCCGCTCAACCGGATACCGCTGCATGTGCAGCGCGCGCTGCTGGCAGCGGAGGACGCCCGCTTTTATGAGCATATAGGCGTTGACTTTATCAGGATCATTGGCGCCGCCTGGGAGGATTTAAAGGCGGGCGGCTATGTGCAAGGGGCGTCCACCATCAACCAGCAGCTTGTAAAGCTGAGTCATCTTACCAAGGATAAGGTGATGTCCAGAAAGCTTGAGGAGGCTGTTCTTGCTTACCAGATGGAGCAATTGTGCTCCAAGGATGAAATACTGGAAATGTATTTGAATTATGTATACTTCGGCGGCGGATTTTACGGCATCCAGGCTGCGGCGCGCGGCTATTTTGGCGTCAGCGCCAAAGAGCTCACGGTTGCGCAGGGCGCGCAGTTGATCGGCGTATTAAAATCCCCCTCAAAATACGCGCCGCATTTGGATATGAAGGAAAGCATATCGCGCCGAAATTTGATATTGGAACTGATGAGGGATTATGGATACCTCAGTGAGGAGGATTGCAAAAAAGCCAGTGCGGAAAAGGCCGTATTAACCAACAGCCTGAATAAGAACGTAAGAGGATATTATATAGACCTTGCGTTGGAGCAGGCCGGCGCGGCGCTGGAGATATCCATGAATGATCTTTTAAACGGCGGCTATCATATCTACACCGCTATGGATATGCGCCTGCAGACCGCCTGCGAGGAAATGATGCTGGATAAAACGCTCTTCCCCGAAGCCGCGCAGGATGTGCAGGCGGCTATGGTGGTGGTGGATATAAAC
This sequence comes from Clostridiales bacterium, assembly GCA_031270585.1. Taxonomy (GTDB): domain Bacteria; phylum Bacillota; class Clostridia; order Christensenellales; family CAG-138; genus JAISXK01. Next base: position 7,820 of record JAISXK010000095.1, read on the forward strand.
ACCGGCGGCGTGGTCGCGCTGATGGGGGGGCGCGAAAGCACCACGGCGCTTGGTTATAACCGCGCCACGCGTATACGCAGGCAGCCGGGCTCCGTCATCAAGCCGATCATCGCGTACGCGCCCGCGCTGGAATATGAAGGCTATACCACCGTAAGTATGCTTCTGGATCAGCCCACGGATTTTAATGGCTACCGGCCAAGTAATTTTAACAACAAATACCGCGGTTGGGTAACGCTGCGCGAATCTGTAGCGCAATCGCTCAATGTGCCCGCAGTAAAGGTGCTGGAAGATATCGGCGTAAGCGCCGGCAAAGAATTTGCTTCGCAGCTGGGCATTGAATTTACCGAGAAGGATACAAGCCTTACGCTGGCGCTGGGCGGTTTTACCTATGGGGTCTCGCCCTACCAGGTGGCGGGCGCCTATGCGGCGTTTGCGTCCGGCGGCGCGTATTCCGCTCCCACGCTGGTCATGCGGATCGCCAATCGGGACGGTGAAATTGTGTACGCCTACCAGCCTGAAAAAAAGCGCGTGATGAGCGAAGCAAACGCCTATATATTAACGGATATGCTCAAAAGCGCCATCCAAGAAGGCACGGGCAGCCGGTTGGGCGGCCTGGGTATTGAGCTTGCGGGCAAAACAGGCACAACGGGCGACGACAGGGGCAACCGTGACGCGTGGATGGCCGTATATAATCCCGAATATGCCGCCGCTGTTTGGATGGGGTATGACGACGCCCTGGATGGAAAGACATTGCCCCTGCACGCTACGGGGGGAAATTACCCCGCGCTGCTTTTAAAAGAGGTGTTTGAAACCATATACACGCAAAAGGCCGCGCCCGTTTTTGCGAAACCAGGCGATGTGGTTGAAATAAGGCTGGATGGATACACGCTGGAAAACGAAAACCTGGCTGTGCTGGCAAACGCCTTAACGCCCGGCGCCAGCGTGGTAAGAGAGGTATTTGTAGCGGGGACAGAGCCCAAAAACAGCAGCAGCTATTGGGCGGTGCCGTTTCCGCCGACGGCATTCACGGTGGAAAGCAACATTGACGGTTACCCGGTTATATCTTTCACGCCGGATAATCCACATACCATTTACAGGCTTTACCGAGAGGATATGCGCAAAGTCGCTACATTGGTGGGCGAGTGGACGGGGGATACCGCCGTGCGGTATATGGATACGGCGCTTGAAACCGGCGTGACATACCAATATTACGTGGTACCCGTGCATCCGCAGTTGCGGATAGGGGGGCGGCAGGTGGTTGGCCCCGCGACGCTTAAACGGCAAATATTCGTGCCGCTCAACCCGTTTATCAGCAGCACGGTCGTTATAGAGGATCAATAACCGCAATTTAACAATCTCCGCAACAATCGTAATTTCTGCACGATTTTGTTGGCATGCAAGCGTATTTATTATATACTTTATATAATTGTGCGATGGCTATTGACAAATAGCCGTGCTGCAAAAGCATATAAAGGGGGCGCGGTGCGAAACGTAAGTACCGGCACAGCATATCTATGAAAGAGCAAATAAGCGTTAATCTGGGGCAAATCGCAAAAGAACTGTTGCCCCGCTCCATGGCCGCGCGGGATTGGGTGTTTCAAGTGTTGCGCGCCGCCATTGTGCGCGGCGTGCTGCCGGGCGGTATACCGCTCAGGCAGGATGAAATATCCGTCGCGCTCAACGTAAGCCATATCCCTGTACGTGAGGCGTTCCGCCAGTTGGAGGCGCAGGGCCTTGTGCGCATATACCCCAACCGCGGCGCGGTGGTAACCAGGCTCACCCTGCAGGAGATGGAGGATATCATGGATGTGCGTGCCGTGCTTGAGGTGGGCGCGCTTGCGGCCGCCATCCCGCTGATGAGGGATGTGACCATCGAAACGGCGCAGGCAATATTGGATGAGGCGCACAATACCACCGATCCACACAAGTTGGAAGACTTAAACTCCTGCTTCCATTTTACATTATACGAACCTGTGCAAAATCAAACGCTCTTTAAGCTGATTGAGCAGATGCATGCCAATGTGGATCGTTATATCCGCGCCTATTACAGCGAGGCTGAAAATCACGCCGCATCAAAAGCGCAGCATGACGAGCTGCTGTATGCGTGCAAAGAGCGCGATATCGAAGCCGCGCGAAATATACTTTACGAGCATATCTCCAGCACAAAGCGGCTACTTGAAGTGCCGCAATAACTTGCATCAAACTGCGGGGGCTGTGGCGAGCAATATTATTGCGAAATCTTCGCGACCGCGCCGGCGGAAGGGCCTATGATGGTTTCGCCCGCATAGGCTTTGTACGTGGTTCTGTCGATAGAAACTTTTTTGACCTCTAAACCGTTTTTATAATACGTGGCATAGGATTGCCATATCGAGCCGGATTTGCGCGCAATCCATACCTTGGAATACCCCGGCGATCTTGTGGCGTCCACAATATATCGCATGGGCCCCGCCGGCGATACGGATGAAACGCGCCTGCTGGAAAGCCGGATTTCATCAAAGGTATCGTCAAACGGTTCGCCGTAGATTTCAAAGTGTATTTTCTTTTCGCTTTCGTCCACGTATGCAAACACATATAGGGGCGACGCGGTGTTATTTTTCCACTTAAAGTCTATCCTGCCGCTGTCTATGGTGGCGTCAAGCCCGCCATCTACATAGGATAGCCGGCCCGAGTGGCCCTGCCGGTATACGATCTCCAAACCGCTTTTCAGTACGCAATTGTACAGCGTGGTGGAAACCTGGCAAACCCCGCCGCCGGCCTGATCTTCCGTGCGGCCCTGCACGATGGCGGGCGCGGGCTTCCATCCGGCTTTGTAGGTGCGGTATCCCAGCGTATCGTTGGTGGAAAACACCTCGCCCGGCTGTAAGACGGCGCCATTGATCAGACCCGCAGCCTTTTTAATGTTAAACACCCGCGAGGCGCGGTTGTAGGGGGATTTTGCAAAGGATGTGGAAGCTTCGCCGCGCAACACAAAATTTTTTCGGATACCCTCTGCGGTGACGGCGGCCGCAGTGATCCGCGCGGGTATTTCCATATCCGCATATGTTTTAGATGTTGCCATCCGCAAAAGCGCCTTTGTCAGCGCGGGTTGATCCACCGTAATACCGTCCCGGTGTTCCGTAAGCGAAAAGCTCTCGGCAGGCTTTTTAGAAGAGGCCAGGGTAACGTATTCTGCGCTTTTCTTTACCTCGTCGGAAACGTTGGTATCCAACAACAGGCTGAATTCCGCGTTTACAGCGGGCCGGTCAAGTTTTTTTGCCAGGGCCGCCACAAAGTCTTCGACGCTCTTTCTGTCGGCGGTATAGCGCGTTTCATACTGGCGACCGTTGGCAGAGATATCTGAAAGCTCTTCTTCGATCTGCCTAAGCGTGCCCTGTCGCGCGCAGTAAAAGGCGGTGTTTAAAACCTCCTCCGTATCAAATGCAAAGTTAAAGTCATTCGCGGTCACGGCGTGCTTTTGGCCCTCCAGCAGCAATTCCACGTGAATGGTATCGAGCAGCGCGGCGTTTGCTTTATCCACAGCGTTTTTCGCTTCATCATAGGTCAATCCGCCCACATGTATGCCGTTTATGAGTATGCCGTCCGCAAAGTGGGGGGAAGATATATACGCCCAGCGTTTCTCTTCGTTTTTTCGCAGTGTGTGCGCGGTTAAAAATACGCCCGCAAGCGCAACAAGCGCGCATACGCCGATAAGCATGCCGCGCCGTTTTTTCTTCTGCGTGACGGCCGTCTTATCCTCCCGCGCGGACAAATTTTCCGCCGCTTTTCGCTTTTTTTCTTCCATAACTTATTCCTCTGTATATTGTGTGCCGCATATATGATTTTAGACATTCAATATTATAGTAGTTGGCGCAATATCTTGTAAAGCATAAAAAGGTAACGGCAAGGTACGGGAAAGCTGTCGCGAAATGGAAAATGAGGCCGTCAGAAAAGGAGCGCAATTGACGATAAAGCCAAAGCCCGCTACAATAAAATGAATAAAGCATAAGGAGTGCGCAATGCGAGACGGCTTTATAAAGATAGGCGCGGCGTCGCCGCAAGTGGGCGTTGCGGCTTGCAGCGAAAACAAGGCGTATATACTTGATTGTATCGGGCAGGCGGCCAAACGGGATGTGCGGGTGCTTGTTTTGCCCGAGCTTTGCATCACCGGCTACACATGCGGTGATCTGCTTTTGCAGGATGCGCTGATAAAGGCCGCCGCAGACGCGCTTATAGAGATTGCGCGGCAAACCGCAGGGCTTGATATGCTTGTGGCGTTGGGGCTGCCCGTAGCTGTGGGAACCGGCCTGCTAAACTGCGCCGCTATTGTGCACAATGGTGATATATTGGGGCTTGTGCCCAAGGGGCATGTGCCCAATTATGGCGAGTTTTATGAAAAGCGCCACTTTACGACCTGGCAAGGCAAAACCGCACCGGTTGATTTTTGCGGCAGGCAGGTGCCGCTGGGCGAAAAGCAGTTGTTTACATGCAGCGGTATGCCGGGGCTTGTAATCGGCGCGGAAATCTGCGAGGATCTATGGGTGCCGGCCCCGCCTTCTATCGCGCACGCCGCGGCGGGCGCAAGCGTGGTACTCAACCTTTCCGCCAGCAACGAGGTTGTGGGTAAGGCGGCGTATCGCAGGCTGCTATTAAAAAGCCATAGCGCCAGGCTGTGCTGCGCGTATGCGTATGCCGACGCGGGGTGTGGGGAATCCACCACAGACCTGGTATTTGGCGGGCACAACATCATAGCGGAAAACGGGCGCATATTGGCGGAAACCGCGCCATTTGAAACGGAACCGCTTGCCGTTACCGAGGTGGACGTAGCGCGTATCGCCTATGAAAGACGGCGCATGCAGATGTTCACTTTTAAAGACGAAGCGTATACCCGCACAGCGTTTTCACTTGCGCACCGCGAAACGCGGTTGACGGGGCGTATAGAACCATATCCGTTTATACCGCATAACGATGATGCGCGCTATGACGACATATTAAATATACAGGCGCATGGGCTTAAAAAACGCTGGCAGCACGCAAAAAGCAAATGTGTGCTTGTGGGCGTATCCGGCGGACTTGATTCAACTCTTGCCCTGCTGGTGGCGGATAAAGCCGCGAAATTGCTTGGGCGCAAACCTGGCGATATCATGGCGGTTACCATGCCGTGCTTTGGCACAACGGCGCTTACGCGTGATAACGCCCTGGCGTTGTGCGAAAGCATGCAAGTACCCTGTCAAACGGTGGATATTACGCTTGCCGTGAAGCGGCACCTGCAGGATATCGGCCAGCCTGCGGATGTGTTGGATGTAACATACGAAAACGCGCAGGCACGCGAGCGCACGCAGGTGTTGATGGATTTGGCAAACCGGTATAATGGCCTGGTGGCAGGCACCGGCGATCTCTCGGAACTGGCGCTTGGGTGGGCCACCTATAACGGCGATCATATGTCCATGTACGCAGTAAACGCGTCCATCCCCAAAACGCTTGTGCGCCATATGGTAGCGCATATTGCCGCGACGACCGAAAACGCGGCGCTGCAAAACGCGCTGCTTGCCATACTGGATACGCCTATCAGCCCCGAGCTGCTGCCCGCGCGGGATGGAAAAATTACCCAGCGTACCGAGGATTTGATAGGCCCTTATGCGTTGCATGATTTTTTCCTTTACCATATGGTACGCTGGGGCGCGTCCCCGGCAAAACTGCTGCGACTCGCCTGCCTGGCGTTTAACGGGGAATATGATAAGCCCACCATAAAAAAATGGCTGCGGGTATTTATCACACGGTTTTTCACACAGCAATTCAAGCGCTCCTGCATGCCGGACGGCCCCAAGGTGGGCACGGTTTCACTTTCGCCGCGCGGCGATTGGCGCATGCCCAGCGACGCGGAGTTTAGCGCGTGGGAAATGCCTGAATAAAGAAAAACAACTGCGCGCCAAGCCCCGTCCCGGGGCTTATATATTTGCGCAAAATAAAGGATATTTTTTGTTTACGTGGTATTAATATGTAAACGCCGCGCCCCGGGAGACAGAAATGAGCGAGACACAATTCGAAATAACGCCAAGGCAATATTACGAAGCGCAGGAAGCGGCCACGCTTTCGCCGTTCGCGTCGCAATCCGGCGCAAGCAAAGGCCGCGATAGACCCATCAAGCCTTGCGATATCCGCACGGATTACCAGCGCGACCGCGACCGAATCATACACTGCAAATCTTTTCGTAGGTTGAAACATAAAACACAGGTGTTTCTGTCCCCGCGTGGCGACCATTACCGCACAAGGCTTACGCACACGCTGGAAGTTTCGCAGATCGCGCGCACAATCGCCCGCGCGCTGCGGCTTAACGAGGATTTAACCGAAGCCATTGCCATGGGGCACGATTTGGGGCACACTCCTTTTGGCCACGCGGGTGAAGAGGTGCTCAACCGCCTTGTGCCGGACGGGTTTGAGCATAACCTGCAAAGCCTGCGCATAGTGGAAAAATTAGAGAACGGCGTGGGGTTAAACCTCACGGCGGAGGTGCGCGACGGCATCAAGCACCACAAAAAAAATGGCACGCCCATGACGCTGGAAGGGCAGGTGGTTAGCCTTTCAGACCGTATCGCCTATATCAACCATGATATAGACGACGCCATCCGCGCGGAGGTATTGTCGCCTGCGGATTTGCCCAAGGCCACCACGGCCGTATTGGGCGAAAGCCATGGCGAGCGCATCAATACGCTGATTATAGACGTGGTAAATACGAGCTTCATGCAGCCGGCCGTATCGATGTCAGGCGGGATTGACGCGGCGTTTAACGCCTTGCGCGATTATATGTTCCAAAACGTATACCTCGATTCCAAAGCCAAGCGGGAAGAGAAAAAGGCAAAGGCGGTTATAGAGCAATTGTACGCATACTATCTCAGTCACTTTAACGAGATAGCCTGTGAATTTGCCATAAACGCAAAAACGGATGGAGAGGAACGCATTGTGGCCGATTGGATTGCCTGCATGACCGACAGATACGCCATAAAAACGTTTGAAAAGCTTTTTGTGCCGCAAGAGTGGGCATAATGGGCGGAGCCGGGATAATGGGTATTCTTAAAGCTGCGCCGGCAATATTGCAAAAGCAAAAGAAGGATTCCTGAAAAAAGTGTCGAATAATATACTCTGGTGGCTCCGGCGGTTTGGGCGGCAGGCGCCGCCGGCGAAAACTACCCACGGCGGCAATGCCCGGCATGTGGTTTGTTGCGCGATGATGATCAAACGAAAGGATATAAAATGCCCCGGTTTGGCGATGCGTGGATGGAAACCTTATTGAGCAAAAACGATATCGTTTCGCTTGTTTCCGAGTATGTTTCGCTCAGGCAAAAGGGCGGCAAGCTGTGGGGCGTGTGCCCTTTTCACAGCGAAAAAACGCCTTCGTTTTCCGTTACGCCCGATAAGCAGCTGTATTATTGTTTCGGGTGCGGGGCGGGCGGCGGCATCATCCAGTTTGTGATTGCCATAGAGCGGCTTTCGTATATCGAGGCGGTGCAGTTTTTGGCCCGGCGTGCCGGTATGCAGTTGCCCGACGAGATGGATGATGAAAACATCAGGCGTGAGCGCATGAAGAAAGACCGGCTTTACGAAATTACAAAAGCCGCAGCGCTTTTTTTTTACCGCCGGCTCATCGGCGAAGATGGCAAGCCCGCCAGGCAATACTTTGCGCGGCGCGGGATTGACAGCGACATTGTAAAAAGCTTTGGCCTTGGCTACGCGCCCGATTCGTGGGACATGCTGCTAAACCACTTAAAGGGGCTTGGCTATAAAGAGGCCGATATGGTAAGCGCCGGGTTGCTGGTGAAAAACGCAAAAACGGGCAATGTGTATGACGCGTACCGCAACAGGGTAACATTTCCAATTATAGGCGCCAACATGAAGGTGTTGGGGTTTGGCGCAAGAACGATGGGCGATGATACGCCCAAATATATCAACACCGGCGATACGCCGCTTTACGCCAAGCGCAACAACCTGTACGCGCTGAACATATTAAAGGGCGTAAAAACGCCCGACGCCATTATGGTGGAAGGATATATGGATGTGATCAGCCTTTACGCCGCAGGCGTGAAAAACGCGGTGGCCTCGCTGGGCACGGCGCTTACCCAACAGCAGGCGCGGTTGCTCAAGCGGTACGTAAACACGGTATATATCGCGTATGACGGCGACAGCGCCGGGCAAAACGCCACGCTGCGCGGGCTCGATATACTCGCGAAAGAGGAGTTGACCGTGCGTGTCGTACTGTTGCCGGAGGGCGTTGACCCCGATGATTTTGTGCGCAGGGAGGGTGCGGATGCCTTTAAAAACTTAAAGGACAACGCCGTTTCACTCAACGCCTTCAAGCTCATGCGCATAGCGCGGGGGTACGACTTAAATAACGAAGAGGGCAGGCATGATTACGCGGTGGACGCCTGCGCCTTTATAGCGGGGCTGCAGCCTGTCGAGCAGGAGCGCTACTATGCTACGCTGGCCGCGCAAACGGGCATCCCTCTGGAGGCGCTGCGGGCCCAGGGTGCGCGGCAGGGCGTTTCGCCCGCGTCCTTTGAGCCTGCGCTGCGGCGCATCGGCGGCAGAAAGCGCTTGCGTGAAAATCTCGCGCAGCGCACCCGCGCGCAAGTGACGCTGCTGCATCTGATGCTGCAAGCGCCTGCGGTGATGGATTTGTTCGCGGACGGCGGCCTTACAGGCGGTGGCCCGCAGGGTGATTATGAAATAGACGAATTGTTTATAGATAAACCATTAAACGACTTTGCAAAAGATCTGGTGGCCGCTTACAAAAGCGGGGAGGAGCCGGATATTGCGCTTTTAATGAGCAAACTGACGGGCGAACAATCGCAGTTGGTTGCGGGCGCCGTGGATAGACGGCCGCCGGAGGGCGATGTTACGCGGATGGCGCGTGATTGCATCCGTCACATACGCGTGATGGATATGGACGAAGAGCTTAGAGAGCTTGGCGCAATGCTGGACACCGACACGCTGCCCCTTGACGAAAAGCTCGAAATATCCAAAAGAATGCAGGAACTGGCAAGAAAACGCAAGGCGTTGTGAGGAAGGTACGAATACACGAAAGAGAGGGGGAGTAGCCTTTGGAAAACAGAGAACCCCGTATGAGAAAAATCAATGAGCTCCTGGAAAAGGGCGCGGCGAAGGGCGTATTGACCTACAAAGAGATCATGGACGCGCTGGAGGAGCAAGAACTTGATCAGGAACAAATCGAAAGCATATACGACAGCATTGAAGCGCTGAATATCGACGTGGTAGAGGATGTTGAGGTGCCCGCAGATATCACCGAGGAAATAGCCGCCATCGAAACGAAGCTTGCGACCTCCGAAGGGCTGAATATCGACGATCCCGTGCGCATGTATCTCAAGGAGATCGGCAAGGTATCGCTACTAACGGCGGCGGAAGAAGTAGAAATCGCGCAGCGTATGGCGGATGGCGACCCGGAAGCCAAACAGCAGCTGGCCGAGGCGAATTTGCGCCTTGTGGTATCCATAGCCAAGCGCTATGTGGGCCGCGGCATGCTCTTTCTGGATCTTATTCAGGAGGGTAATCTGGGGCTTATCAAAGCGGTGGAAAAGTTTGATTACCGCAAAGGGTACAAGTTTTCCACCTATGCCACATGGTGGATACGCCAGGCCATTACGCGCGCTATCGCCGATCAGGCGCGCACCATACGCATACCCGTGCACATGGTGGAAACCATCAACAAGCTGATACGCGTAAACAGGCAATTGCTGCAGGAATACGGGCGCGACCCGCGGCCCGATGAGATTGCGCGCGAGATGGGCATTACAGAAGAAAAGGTGCGTGAAATCATCAAGATCGCGCAGGAGCCCGTATCTTTGGAGACGCCAATCGGCGAAGAAGAGGATAGCCATCTGGGGGATTTCATACCCGACGACGACGTGCCGGCCCCGGCGGAGGTGGTCGCGGGTACGCTATTAAAAGAGCAATTGATAGATGTTCTCGATACGCTGACCGCGCGCGAGGAAAAGGTGCTGCGGCTGCGCTTTGGGCTGGACGACGGCAAGGCCCGCACGCTTGAAGAGGTGGGGCGCGAATTTGCCGTAACCCGCGAGCGTATACGGCAAATAGAGGCCAAGGCGTTGCGTAAATTGCGCCACCCAAGCAGAAGCAAAAAATTGAAGGACTTTTTGGAGTAAAAGGTTTGCCTCCCGGAGGGGCATATCGTATGATGATGCAAAAAGCAAACAGTAAACGCCTGCGCGTCTTTATCTTAGCCGTCTGCCTGCTCTGCGCGCTGTTTTTCGTCACGCCGCAGTTAGCAAGCGCCGAGGCCGACACAAACGCCTACACGGTCGTTTTGGGTTACAGCGACGATATTCAGCTTCGTTACCAATATTTTCAAGATCATAAAGCGAAAGAAGTCACCGGCGACGTGCCGTTGGGGGGAGCGTATTTAAATTATGGCACCGTAGATCAGACGCTCGCGATACCGCAGATCTACTGCGTGGACGCCGCCGTGCCCTTTCACTCTGAGGTAAGCTCCGTTTCCGGCAAGCCCCCCAGCCAATGGTATTCCCCGCGCACATGGAATGGATGGGTCATAAAGAACTGGTTCCAAATAGACGAGGTGCCAAATTATGTCGCGGCAGCGCCTGAACAGATCCCCGCCATCCTAGGGGCGCACTGGCGTGAACTGGAATGGATCGTGATGAATGGGTATCAGGGGAAAGATAGCACGGGGGATGATATAAACCACCTTACGCAAATGAATAGCGACTTTCCACTTTCCGAGGGGACTTTTGGCGCGGATGTGGCGGTAATGGCCACGAAGGCCGCCATATGGCATTTTACAAACCCCGGCATCGAATACGTAAGCACCAATTTTCTGGTCAAAAGCATAGGTAATCCTGCCAGCCTGAACGCCTTAAAACACAGACAGTTTACCGCCCTTCTTGAGGCGCTTATAAAAGGCGCGACGGCTTACGCGTCTAATCCATCTGCTTCGCCTATCACCTACGATGTATCCCCTTATGGCATATACATTGACCCACCAACGGCATCTCCCGTGGTGGATCCAAATAATCCCGCCTATCTGGATCCGGATAATCCCGCTGTTCCCACCTATTATAACATATACGGACCTTACTATGTGCGGGAAACATTTGCATCTGTTACCGGCCATTCGGACGTCACCAACAGCACACGGGGCGAGGTATTTTTGAGTATGAATATCCCTGGGCTCGACGTCACGTTCTATTCGGATGACCCCGTGACAAACCCAGGGTCCGCCGTTCCTCTTCCATATGATGGAACCATATATGGCGGAGCTATTCAAGCACCACATGTCGCCCTCAACACTCAGTTTTACATACGCGCATTGCCGCAGACGATTTCGGCCTATGAAGCGGACGGCCTTGCCATCACGGCGCTGGCAAAAGAGGAAATCAAAGAGGTGCAGAATGGGACAGTAAAACTGCCGACAGTTTTG